>JAPKCG010000559.1 GCA_028823055.1 Sphingomonas bacterium | reverse complement strand
CGCCCGCCGCCGAGGGCAAGCGCTGTTCGGGGACTGACAGCGGCGGCGCGTTCGGCGGTCGCTGGTTGAGCCGACGGACCCGCGCCATTCGCCGCCGCGACGCTGCCGGGTATCACGATCCGCTGACCCGCGCGCAGGATATAGGGTTCGGTCAGATCATTGGCGGCGACGATCCGCGACCATTCGATGCCATAGGCGCGCGCGATCGCGATCCCGCTCTGTCCCGGCCTGACGAGGTGATAGCGCCCGCCGGGAATCGTCAGCCGTTCGCCGATCCGGATGACATAGGGCGGCTCGACATTGTTCGCCCGTGCGATCGCGTCGAGCGACGCTCCCGTCCGGTCGGCAATCCCGCGCAGCGTATCGCCGGATACGACGACATAGCTCGAATCGGGCACCATTCGCGCATCGGCGGTTGCCGGGCGCGCTTCCCAGGCCGGTCGTGCCGTCTCGGGTGCCTCAACGGAGCCGTCGATGCTGCGCCTTTGATAGCTATCGGTGCGTGCCCCCCGTGCCGGTGGATAATCAACGCGAGACGGTGGCGGCGGCGGCGGCGGATAATCGCGACTGACGCCGCCGACACTCGGAATACAGGCGGACAGTGCCAGTGCAAGCGTCGCGATCGCCGCGCCCGACCGTGACGCTGCCCCCCGCGCCATCAGCGCGGCTCGATCGTTTCGACGCCGCCCATATAAGACCGTAGCGCCATCGGCACGACGACCGATCCGTCCGCCTGCTGATAATTCTCGATCACCGCGACGAGCGTCCGGCCGACCGCAAGGCCCGATCCGTTGAGCGTATGGACGAACCGCGTCGCCTTTTCGCCAGCCGGTCGATAGCGCGCATTCATCCGTCGCGCCTGGAAATCGTTACAGGTCGAACAGCTCGAAATTTCGCGATAGCGCGCCTGACCGGGCAACCAAACTTCCAGATCGAACGTCCGGCTCGCGGTGAAACCCATGTCGCCCGCGCACAGCAGCATCCGCCGATAGGGTAATTCGAGCGCTTCGAGCGCGCCCTCCGCGCAGCGCGTCATCCGCTCATGCTCGGCTTCGGACGCCTGGGGCGTCGTGATCGACACCATCTCGACCTTTTCGAACTGATGCTGACGGATCAGTCCGCGCGTATCACGTCCCGCCGCACCCGCTTCGGACCGGAAACATTGTGTCAGCGCGGCAAAGCGCAGCGGTAATTCCGCCTCGCTCAAAATCTTCTCGCGCACGATGTTGGTCAGTGGCACCTCCCCCGTCGGAATCAGCCAGCGATCGTCGGTCGTGCGGAACAGATCCTCGGCGAACTTGGGCAGTTGCCCCGTACCATAGACCGCCGCGTCTTGGACAAGCAGTGGCGGCGCGACTTCCTCATAGCCGTGATCGTTGACGAGCCGGTCGAGCATAAACTGCCCCAACGCTCGTTGGAGCCGCGCCATCCCGCCGCGCACCAGCGTAAACCGCGCGCCAGCAATCGCCACCCCGGTTTCGAAATCGAGCCCGAGCGCCGGGCCGATCGCATCATGCTCACGCACGTCGAACGCGAAGGTCGGCTGCGTCCCCCATTCGGACGCGACGACGTTATCATCCTCATCGGTCCCATTGGGCACGTCGGTGGCGGGCAAATTCGCGATACGGGCATTGGCCGTATCGAACGCCCACGCAGCTTTCGCTTCGGCGGTTTCCAGCGTCGGCATCGCCTCCTTCAGCGCCGCGACATCGGCCATCAGCGCTGCAGCCTTTGCCTCATCCTTAGCGGATTTGGCCTGGCCGATGCCTTTCGACAACTCGTTGCGCGTCGTCTGCGCGGCTTGTGCCGCTGCGATCGCATTGCGTCGGCTATCATCGAGCGCGATCAGCGTCGCGGCTTCGGGCGCAGCGCCACGCTTGGCGAGCGCGGCGTCGAAAGCGGCGGGATCGTCCCGGATCAGGCGGATGTCATGCATGGCGCGGCTATGCCGCCCGCC
>JAPKCG010000558.1 GCA_028823055.1 Sphingomonas bacterium | reverse complement strand
CCGACGGCAGGAGCGGCTTCAGTTTCCAAGCTCGCCCAAAGCACGGGCGAGGTGAGACATGCGAACGCACTGAATCGGGTGAAGCCCGATGACGAACCCGTCGGTCTTCAGGCCGTTGCCTCGGCTTCGATCTCGGCGATCAGGTCCTTGCGGCTGAGCTTGCCGATCATCGTCTTGGGCAATGCACCGCGGACGACGACCTGATCGACGCGCTCGTGACGGCCGACCTGGGGGTTGAGCCAGTCACGCAGCGCCGCGCCGTCGATGACCGCGCCCTCGTGCAGCGTGACATAGGCGCGGGGCTGTTCGCCGCGATAGGGGTCGGGGACACCGATCACGAGCGCTTCCTTGATGGCGTCGTGATGATAGAGGATCGCCTCGATCTGGCTTGGGAAGACCTTGAACCCGCTGACCGCGATCATGTCCTTCAGCCGGTCGACGATCCTGACGAAACCGTCGCCACCGATTTGCCCGACATCGCCCGTGCGCAGCCAGCGCGTGCCCGCCTCGTCCGTGATGAATACCTCTTCGTCCGCATCCGCGCGCTGCCAATAGCCCGCCATGATCTGCGGCCCGGCGATCAGTATCTCGCCGGGTTCGCCCGCTGGTGCGGGGATGGCGGGGTCTTCCTTGTCGACGAGGCGGATGCGCGTTGCGGGCAGGGGCTGACCGATCGTGCCGGGGACGCCGTCCGCCTCATAAGGATTGGCGGACACCACGCCCGCGCTTTCCGACAGACCATAGCCCTCGATCAGGCTGGCGCCCGTCGTCGCTTCGAATTGCGCCTTCACCTCCGCCGGGAGCGGCGCGCCGCCTGAAATGCAGACACGCAGCGAGGAGAAATCGGTCGTCTTCGTTTTCGGATGGTCGAGCAGCGCGCGGTACATCGTCGGCACGCCGGGTAGCGAGGTCGCCTTCGTCCGCGCGATCGCGGCGAGCGTCTGCGCCGCATCGAAGCGTGGCAGCATCACGATCATTCCGCCGCTCGCCACCGTCCGATTGAGAACGCACGTATTGGCGAAGACATGAAATAGCGGCAGCACGCCGACGATCCGGTCGGGTTTATCGGGATGCGGGTCGAGGCCCATGACCTGTCGCGCATTCGCGGTCATGTTGGCGTGCGTCAGCATCGCGCCCTTGGGCGTGCCGGTGGTGCCGCCGGTATATTGGATCAGCGCGATGTCCTGTGCCGCGTCGATCGGCGGCGTCGTACAGATGCCCTCGTTCGCGATCAGCGCCGAAAAAGCGGTGATCCTGGGATCATCGGGGCGGTCTGCGGTCTCCTTGCGCTTGAACAGGCGATAAAGGATCGACTTGGTCGGCGGCAACGCGCCCGCGACCGATCCCACGATCAGCCGTTCGAGATCGCTCGTCTCAAGAACCTTGAGCGCGGTCGGCAACAACGCCTTTGCCGACAAGGTGAACAGCGCGCGCGTGCCCGAATCGGCGACCTGATGCGCCAGTTCCGCCGCGGTGTAGAGTGGTGAGAAATTGACGACCGTCGCGCCGATCTTGAGGATGCCGTAATAGGCCGCGAGATAATGCGGGGCGTTGGGGAGGAACAGGCCGATCCGATCCCCCCGCCCATAGCCCATCGCATCGAGTCCGCAGGCGACACGGTTCGCGCCATCGCGTGTTTCGGCATAGCTATATCGGCGACCGAGAAAGTCGATCAGCGGGGCGTCACCGCCTTTCGCCGCTGCTTGGTCAAACATTTCGACGAGCGATAGCGCCGGATAATCGGTGGTCCAGGGGGTCGGGTGGCGATAACCGGATCGCCAGTCATGATCTGTCATTGACAATCGTGTAAGCAAGCACGCGCCTGCCCGCAAGTCAGCTATCGGTCAGACGTTGCGTCCAGGTATAGAGAAATGACACGCCGACGAGGCCAAGGTCAGCCGCCGCCTGGAACCGGTGCGGGGTCGGATCGCCGATATCGTGGGTGACGATGCGGAAAT
>JAPKCG010000099.1 GCA_028823055.1 Sphingomonas bacterium | reverse complement strand
TTCGGATCATCGACGACGCAATCGCGCCGGACCTTCATCTCCGCATCAAGCACCGGGCGCGTCAAACCGTCGACGCTGCGCATCACGCCCGAGGGTTGCCCCCCGCCACGTCGATAAAGCGCCACCAGCGCCTCGCACAATTCGGGTTCGAGAATGCGCGGTGCGAGCAGTACAGGTGCCCAGTCCGGCTGCGCCGCTGCCTCGACGGCGGCAATCGTCGCCTTGATCGCCGCCACTGCCGCGTCCGGTGGAAACAACGCCTGGACACGCAGCGATCGATCGAGCAGCACCCAATGCGGCTGAAAGCCCCGCGCCGTTTCTGCGCCGAACCCGCGGGTAACGCGGTGGTCGAGATCCATGACGAAGCGAATGCCCGGCAACCGGGGAACGACGCGCCCCTCCGTCTCATCGGCAGGATCGGTACTGATCCCGAAGAAAGCAGCGCGCTCGTCGTTGAACAGACCACCGTACCGGTCGACGAGAGCGAGCGCTTGGCGCACCTCGTGATGCTCTGCCGATCCAAAGAAGAACATCAATACGGGTCGCCCGCCGGCCACATCGAACTGATACGGTGTTTCCCGGCGCAGCGTCCGCGCGAGGAACCAGGGTGCCGGATCACCCACTGTCAGCGGAAAACGACGATCGTCCATGATGCTTTCGCTAGCACCGCGGAGTTCATGAAAATAGAGGATTTATCGTCTGGTCAACGCTCGCTTCAGCGCATCGTAAAGATGATCTGATCGACGACGCGGCCGCCGGATTCAACAAGCCGCAACCGGTGGCGGCCGGGGCTGGCGAGGAAGAGCGGCTGGTCCGATGCCGGGCCGAGGTCGCGGTCGTCGAGCATGATGTGCTGCGCGAGTGTATCTCCGCTCGTCTGGACCGCGAGCCGCTGACGGTCGGGGGGAATGTCGGGATCGATCGCATAGACGCTGCCCGCCGCCGGACTGACGATCCGCGCGCGCCGCGCGCTCGGCGGGGCGGCGGCGATGAGCGATTGGCCGGTGCCTTTGAGGAAATAATCGACGCGCGGTTGTTCGATGCCGTCGGCAAAGGCGATCCGGCGGCGCTCGACATTGCCGGGCTTGGGAGGCGCTGTTCTGCCTTGCTGGTCGAGCGACAGCATAACGTCGCGCCAGACGGGGGCCGCGCCGCTCGTCCCCGACACCGCGCGCATCGGGTCGCCTTCGAGGTTACCGACCCAGACCGCGACGGTGTAGCGGCGGGTGAAGCCGACGCACCAATTGTCGCGCATCCCCTTCGACGTGCCCGTCTTCACCGCCGCCCAGAATGGGAGACGGAGTGCCGAATCGAGGCCGAACGTCGCGGCGCGCGCGTTGGGATCGGCCATCATGTCCGCGACGATCCATGCCGCCGCCGGCGTCGTGATCGCGCGCGGGGTGGTGCGCGGCGCATCGCTTGTCAGCCGGAGCGGCGACCAGCGCCCGCCATTGGCTAGCGAGCGAAACGCATCCGCTTGTTCGAGCAAGGTGACCTCAGCTGATCCCAGCGCGAGGCTGAAGCCGTAATAGTCGCCATCCTCGACGAGCCCGCGATAGCCCGTGTCCCACAATCGATCGCGGAACGGCTCGACCCCGACGAGAAGCAACGTCCTGACCGCAGGAACGTTGAGCGATCCGGCGAGCGCGCTGCGCACCGAGACGCGCCCCTTGAACCCCCGGTCGTAATTTTGTGGGACGTACAATCCCGACGCGGTGTCGAGCTGGACAGGCGAATCGTCGAGGACGGAGGCGGGCGTCAGATAGCCGCGCTCGATTGCCTGCGCATAGAGAAAGGGCTTCAGCGTCGATCCCGCCTGTCGATAGGCATTCGCGCCATCGACGGCGGGCGCAGTCGATGCGCCGCCGACACCACCGACATAGGCGAGCACATCGCCGCTCTCGTTATCGACGACGACGACCGCGCCGTCGCGGGCGCGGGTTCCGCCCAGCCCCTGAAGCTGGCGGCGGAGCGCGGCGGCGGCGTTGCGCTGGATCGTGGCATCGATCGTTGTGGTGACGCGCAGGCCGGGCTTGGTCAAAAGCCGGTCGGCGAGGTGCGAGGCAAGTCCGGGATCGAGCGCAAGGCTGCGCGCGGGGCCGAGCATCGATGCCGCCGCGCTGGCGAACCGCGTGCAGTCCCCCGCCCCGCTCAGTCGGCACGCGCGCGCGGCAATACGGGGGGCCGTCGCTTGCGGGTCCGGCAGCAACGCCGCGAGCAGCGTCGCATCGTCGGGTGTCATCGCGGCGGGGGTCTTGCCGAACAGCGACAGCGCCGCCGCGCCGATCCCCTGCGCCTCCCCGCGGAACGGCGCGAGATTGAGATAGGCCTCGAGAATGCGATCCTTGCTCCACGCTGATTCCAGCGTCCGAGCGGCGCGCATCTGGCGCAATTTGTCGCGCCACGCCCGCGCACCGGGTGCGGCAAGATCAGACGAGAGAAACGCGGCGACCTGCATCGACAAGGTGCTCGCACCGCGTCCGCGTTCGCCACCGATCCGCGACCGGATCGAGCCGAGGATCGCGAGCCAGTCGATGCCGCCATGCGAGCGGAAGCGTGCATCCTCCGCGGCGATCACGGTTGCGGGCACGGCGGGCGCGATGCTGGCAAGTGGCACCCAGGCCAGGCGACGCTTGGCGAAATCGACCCGGGCGCTGTCGATCAGTGTCCCGTGGCGGTCGTAAAGCCATGCCTCCGATGGCTGCCACGCGCTGCGCACTACGGCGTAGGCGGGCAGCGGCGGCGGATAGGTGAACCAGTCGAGTGCCACGAACAGCGCGGCGATCGCGACGAAGCCCGCCAGCCAGATCCGTCGCGTCATCGGCCCGCGATCACCATCGGCTGATTGGGCACCGCCGCGCGAATGCTCGGCGAATAGAGCGCCTCGACCCGGCTGGGCGGCAATTGGAACCGGCCGGCGCCGTTGAGGCGCAGCGTGTAGGAAACGGTCGCGCTCCCCTGTGGCAACCATGCGAAATAGGCGCGCCAGGTGTCGCGACCGCGCTCGACATAGGCGGGCTGGACGCCGTCGCTCCTACTACCCTGCTGCAGCATCTGCGATTGTCCGCCGAGGTCGCCGATCACCGTCGCGCCCGCCGGCACGGGATCGCTGATCGCGACCCAGTTACGCTCCGCACTCGCCTCCACCGTCAGCGTGACGCGCAGCACGTCGCCCGTCGTCAGCTGCCCCTTGCGGCGCGCCTGAACCACCTCGACCTTGCGCATCAGACGATAGCCTGCGGCGAGAGGCTTTTGCAGCGGCACTGCGGCGGAGAGCGAGATGGTCGCCCACGGCCCCTGCCCACCTGCTTGTGACAGCGTCAGTGGACCCGCGCCCTTAAGCGGGAACGTGACCTGACGCGCGCTGTCGGCCAACGGCCAGCCGCGCGCGATGCTGCGCCCGGCATAGCCGAGTTGCGTCGTGCCGGTGATCGTCTGCGCTGGATAGAGCGCTGCGAACCGCCGCGCGGCGACCGCGCCCCAGGCATTCGCGGTCGTCGTATCCCAATGCCCGCGCGACTGGCGGAGCGCGGTGCCGACCATCAGGCGAGGCGCATCGTCCCGCCAGCCCGGACGTCCGAGCACCGCGGCGGTTGCCTTGTTCGCGGCTTCGTCCGCCGACGCCATCAGCCACCACGGCATATTGCCGGTGTCGCTGAGATCAAGCCGCGTGCCTTCGAACACCAGCCGCGTCCTGAGCACCCGCTCCGCTTCCGCCTTCACCGTCGCGGCGTTGGTCAGGCCGGGCAGGTTGTCGAGCGCGGCGAGATAATCGGCGAGTGTCGAGGTCGGCATATCGGCAGGACCAATGCCAAGCTGGCCCAGCATCGCGGGCGTCGCCGCGCCCTGCCGCGCGAGCGCCGCGAACGCCGCGACCTTGGTCAGGCGCAGGTCGCCATAATCCTCATGCCGCAACCTTCCGTCGAGCACTGCCTTCATCGCCTCGATCATCCGCGTCCGCGGCGCTGCGGGCAGCGCCAACTGCGCGGCCCCGGTGATCGACAGGACATAAGCGGTAAGCGCTTCGGACCCCTGCAATGTTTCGCCGGGGAAATAACGGAGCAGTCCATCGGGCGCCTGATAGGTCGGAATTTCACCCGCGAGCGCGCTCCATCCCGCGCCATCGCCCAACACCACGATCCGCGACAAGCGCTGTTCGAGGCAGTTGAACGGATAGAGCGCCATATACGCTCGCACCCCCCCCAGCGGCGGTACGAGCGTATCGGCGAGGCGGATGTCGATGACCCCGCGCCCCGGCAACGCCCCAGCGGGCGGCGCGATCGGGATCGTGTTTTCCTCTCCGACCCGTGCGAGGGTGGCTGCCCAGATTTCGGTCGGCACAGCCGGGATCACGTCCTGCGTCACCGTCAGCTGGTCGGTCGCCTTGCCATCCGCCGTCCGCGCGACGACGTGCCAGCGGAGCGTCTCGACGCCTTCGGGCGCGGTCAGATTCCACGCGACGGGCGCGGCACCGCCCGCAGGAATCGTCACCGTCAGCGGCTTGCCCTGTGCGATGCGCGGCGTCACGTCGACTTGCGCGGTCACCGTCATCGGCTTGTCCGACCCATTGCGCAGCGTGAAGCGCGCGCCATAGAAATCACCCGATCTGACAAGCGGTGGCAGGCCCGCATATAGCGACAGATCCTGCGCGGTGCGGATGTCGGTGCTGCCGGTGCCGAATTCTTCGGCGCCATCGGTCGCGATCGCGACGAGTTTGAACGACGATAGCGCATCGGACAGTGGCACCGACATGCGCGCGCGACCCTGAGCGTCGAGCGGGACATGTCCCATCCACAGCAGGACGGGCTGGAAATTTTCGCGGTTGAGCCCCGACAAATCACCACCCCCCCCGCCGCCGCCAGCCTCCAGCGCCTTTCGGCCATAATGGCGTTTGCCGACGACCTGCATCTGCGCGGTCGCGGTCAGGACCGAGAGCGGACGATCGCCCATCATCGCATCGAGGATGTTCCAGCTGTCATTGGGGGCGAGCTGGAGCAGTGCCTGATCGACCGCGACGAAGGCGACATCGGCCCCGCGCGCGGGGCTGCCATCGGGCTTCTTGACCTCGATCGCCACCGCGGCGGTGTCGCGCGGCGCATAGCGGTCGCGGTCCGCCTTCACCACGACGCCGAGCTTGTGGCCGCCCCAGCCGACCTTCACCTTGGCGATGCCGAGGCGATAGGCGGGTTTGGCGAGATCCACGATCGCGGTGGGTGCCTGCGCTTCGTCGGGAGTATCGCGCAGCCCGAGCGTGCGGGCGATGCGGTGGACCCAGCTCCACATGCCGCTTTCGACCCGCCCGCGCACGACGAGTACCGAGACATAGACGTCCGGCGCATAGGCCGCGTCCATCGGCACTTCGATCACCGGGTCCTTGCCCGACAATTCGGTCGTGAAACTGCTCAGCACGCCCTCGCGTTCGATGCTGACTAGTGCGGTCGCGCTGCGGAACGGCATACGGACCTGAAACTTCGCGACCTCCCCGCTCCCATAAGTCAGCTTTTCGGGGACGACATCCATCCGGTCGCCATTGTCGCCGCCGAACCACCAATCGTCATTCCCCGCGAGCCAGACCGACTGAACCGCTCGCGCGACATGGTCGTCGGCATCCTGCGTCGTCGCGACCGCGTACAACTCGCCCGACAGACCCGGATCGATCGCGCATTGCGCGAGCCCCTGCGCATCGGTCGTCGCGGTGCAGGATGTCGACAGTTTCGTCGTCTCCATGCGATTGTCATAGGCGTAGAAGCCGCCGATCAACCGTCGCCGCGCCGTCAGGATCTTGCGGCTGTAGAGCGCGACCGAGATCTTTTGCGCCTTGATCGGTTTGCCATCGGTATCGAGCGCGACGAAGCGCAACCTGAGGTCGTCGGCGCGCATCATCCAGCCATCGGTCGCGACGCCGAGCTGAACCATAGAGGCATACACCGGGATCGATTTCGACGCGGTTAAAGTCTCGCCATTCGCATCGCGATAATCCATCTCGACCTGCATGTCGGCGGTGCCCGACAGGGATGCGGGCATGTCGACCGTAAGCCTTTTCGTCCCGTCCGATCCCAGCGTCGCGGGCAAGGTCTGTGTCGGGGGCAACGGGGTCTTGGAATCCTCGCCATCGCCGTCGAGCGGCCTGACGCCTTCGCTGACCGGATCGCCGCCAAAGCTGTATTTCTCGTACCCATCGGGCGTCGCCGCATGCGCGAACCAGCCGATGCGTACATCGACGGGCAGGTTCGACGCGCCGCCGCCCGACAGATAGCCCGCGAACAGATCGAGCGGGACGGTACGCGGGCGGATGAGCGCAGCCTTTGGCCCGGTCACGCTCGCGCGCATCGTCGGCAGGCGATATTCGTCGACCTTGAACGACTGGTCGGTGAAGATGGTCCGATCGCCGATAACGAAGGCAAGATCGTAATCGCCCATCGGTGCGGCCTTCGGCGCGATCCAGCGTGTCTCCCCGACACCCGTCGCGTCGATCGTGACCGGCATCTCGAACTGCGTATCGGACCCGCGATGCGACAATCGCAGCGTGCCGGAGAAGCCAGGTGCCAGCGCAAAGCCGCGCGCGACCGGGCGGCGCTGAATATGCTTCATGTGAACCATCTCGCCCTGCCGCACCAGCGCACGGTCGAAGACGGTGTGGACGATGTCTTCGGCGGCCTGATAACCATAAGGCAGGTCGAAATCATAGGGGCGGATGCCCTCACCCCATTCGGTCAGCGTGAAGCTGAAATCGTCACCGACGCGCGCCGATACCATCAGCGGATGCGCATTCCCTTCGCCCTCGCAGCCGCCATAGGTTTCGGGGTCGGGCAATCCGGCGGGGATCATCAGCCCGCCACTGCGATCGGTCGCGCCGCGCGCGAGCGGTTTGCCCGTGCAGCTATCGCTGACCTGCACCACAGCATTCGGCACCGGCTTGCCCGTCGACAACCGCGTCACCCAGGCGAGCGAGCGCGCCCGGCCCCATTCGAAATGAACCGCGAGATCGGTGACGAGCGCGGCGCTCGCGACATAACGCGGCACGTTGCGACTCAGCAGCGCGCGGCCAAGCGTCGGGCTCGCCAGCTCGACGACATAGAAACCGGGTTTGCCCAGCGGCAAGCCGACGACCTCGAACTGCTTGCCCTTGCCCGGCAGATCGATTTTGAACGGCGCGCCCTCCCCGCCCGTCAGGATCGGCTTTTCACCAGTATGATTAATGCGGAGCGGTTCGGCGTCCTTGCGGTCGATCGTCTCGATATCGGTTTCGCCCGCCTTCTCGACGCGGCGGAGCCATTCGGCGACCTCACCGTCGCTGCCGCCGACGCGTAGCCGCTGGCCCGCAATGCCCAGATTGCGCCCCTGCAACGCGGGCTCAACATTGCGGACGGTGACGGGGAGGACGCCGCCCTGCTTCGCCTCCAATATCCCGAAATCGGCGGCGAACTTCACCAGCGGCGGGGCCTGATCGAACTGGACGGTGAGCGGAAACCGTTCGCGGTTGGCTAGGATGCGGCCGCTTTCGTCCTTGAGGTCGGCAGGGATCGACAGCTTGCCATTCGTCGCGGTCGGCAGCGGCGTCGCGAACGTCACCTGATCGACCGTTGCGCGTTTCTTGTCGTCATCGTCGAACGTCGGCGCGATCGCCTTGCCATCGGCGGTCGTCAGACGGATCGATTGCGCGGCGCTCATCGCGATCGGCGCGGTGAAGCGGAGATAGGCGTTCTCGACCGGGCTGCATCCCGCCGCCGCATTGACGCGCGAACATTCGAACCGCGCGCTGAAGGGTTTGCGGACGGTGTAATCGAATCGCTGGTCCGCGCCCGCTTTCTTGCCTCCCGCGCCGCTGATCCCCGCGCCCCAGATCAGCGCGACGTCGCGCCCCGGCGGCAGGGGGCGGCGGCATTTGAGCGCGGTGACGCTGGCGACCGCTTGCCGACGCTGCGCCACATCAACAGGCAGGTCGCGCGGCAAACCCGCTCGCTCAAGGAAATTCTGCACGTCGTAGCGATCGCGCATCGCGCCCAGCAATTTGGTGGGTAGGTCCGCGGGCAGGACATCGACCGCGATTTTCTCCCCGATCCCGTCGACCGCGCAATAGGCGTTGGCCGCAACCGATTGCGGGGTCGCGGGCATGTTCGCCGCGACCAGGAAGGTCTGATCCTCCTCGATATCGCCATAGGTCGGCAACACCGCGCGCGCGACGGGACCGCCTGCATCGACGGTGAAGCTGGCGGCATCAACCGCATAGCCCTTCGCGCTCTTCAGCCCTTCGCGCGTCGCCAGCGTACAGCTCGTGCCCCCCGGCAATGGCTGTTCGAAATCCCAGACATAGGTGGCGGGATCGACCCAGCGCCCCTGCCCCACGACCGCGCACTCGACCTTGAGGGGAGAGGTCGCGCGCGGATCACCGAGCGGGACGATCGCATCGCTGAAACGCAGTGTGAAGCGCGTGATCGCGCCATTGCTGATGTTGGGCGTCGCCAGCGTGACATGTGGGGTATCGCCGCCGAACGCCGCGACGGGCGCCAGAAACATCGCGACCATCGCCGCCAGCCGTCCGATTCGCATCCTCATTCCCCTTGGCGAAGGACTAACGGGCCGGACGATGACAAGTCCAGTATCGCGCGCCAGTTGCCCGCAACCGATTCCACCCCGATAGTCGCCGCACAAAAAGGGGATTCGCCGCATGATCCGTTGGGCCTGCCTGCCGCTGCTACTCGCCACCACTGCGCCGCTTGCCGCATCTCCCGCGCAGGCGAGCGACGTTTTTACCGATACGCAGGCGTTGACGGGGCTGCTGCCCGTCCATGTCGATCGCACGAACGGACGACTTCTCCTGACGCTGCCCTCACCCGATGCGGACGGCGTCTCAGGTCGGTTTCTCTATGTCGCCAGCCTGCGCACCGGGATCGGCTCGTCGGATACCGGGCTCGACCATGCGCAGAACAGTCAGACGCAGGTCATCGCGTTTCGCCGGATCGGCAAGAAGATCGTCGCGGGCTATGAGAACCCCCGGTTTCGCGCGACGGGGGGCAGCGTCGCCGAACAGGCCGCCGCGCGCGAAAGTTTTGCGACAACGACGACCTGGGTCGGCGACATCGTTGACACGCGCGCCGACGGATCGATCATCGTCGATTTCGCACCGTTCCTGACGCGCGACACAATGGGAATCGCGGCGTCACTGAAGCGTGGCGGCGCGGGCGATTACCGGATGGACAGCGGGATGACGCTCCCCGATGTCGCCGCGACCAAGGTCTTTCCCGACAATATCGAAATGGAGGCACGCCAGACCTATGTCAGCGACAAGCCCGGCGACGTCATCGTCTCGATCGCGCCAGATCCGCGGTCGATCACGCTGGTCGTCCATCATTCGCTGATCCGCCTGCCCGACCGCGGCTTCACGCCGATTCGGTTCGACCCGCGTTTCGGGGGTTTCGGCGAACAGATCGTCGATTACGGCGCGCCGCTGGGGGCGGATGTCGTC
>JAPKCG010000004.1 GCA_028823055.1 Sphingomonas bacterium | reverse complement strand
CCGCGACGCAGGCGCAGGCCGCAGCCGATTGGCTGTTGAGCAGCATGGCGATCGAGACCGCTGCCGAAATGGAGCAGGCGGCGTGACCGACCCCGACGACCCCGGCCCCGAGGGGGGCCGGGCAGTCGCGGGGCGACTGATCTATGACCCGAGCTTCGCTACCGTGAGCGAGGAGGAGTTCAACGAGCTGGTCGCGCTTATGCGCGACGGCGCGCGCCGCAAGCCGCCGACCCCCGGCGCGTTGTGGCGGCGCGCCTACCATGAGGCGATGTTCAACCTGCGCTTGGTGGGAGTGCAGCACGATCTATTCGGCGCGAAGTCGACGACGCACATGCACAAGGCGAAGCCGGGGCCGGTCTCGGATTGGAAACCCGAACCCGTCGAGGAGAAGTTGTCGCGGTTCGCGCTCGACCACAGCGCGACGTTCGGCATCGGCCGCCCCGACTTGAGCGAGGATGAAAAAGCCGCCGTCATAAGCGGTGCTGCCAACTGGCTACGGCTAGGGCAGCGCGTCCGGATCGTCGGTTCGTTCGCCTCCTATGATGGCCGCGCCGATCGCCGCGTCGGGCGCAAGGGCGTCATCTGGCGCTTGTGCAGCCCCGTCTTTGCCGACCGCACCTACGTCTATCTTGATCCGGTCGGCGCGGAACGCGCCGAGAAGATCGCGCAAGTCGAGCTGCGCGACATCGCGCCGATCGAGGACGCGCTGTTGGTCCCCGTTCCCTTCTCCGCATGAGCGCGCCAAGATGCCGGTTGGAGCCGCCGCTATGTCACCACCCCAACGCCGTCCCGCGATCCGCGCCGTCGCCTTCGATGAGGTAGGCGAGGCTATCACCCGCCTGATCGTCGTCGCGGGGTCCGACGCTGGCCAAGCGGCGCGCGCGGCCGACTTCCTGTTGGCGTGGTGGAATGGTGGCGACAACGGCCATTTCCCGGTCCTTCACCTTTGCAACTGCGACGCGATCATTGCCGAGGATATGCTGATCGTCATGGCGTATCTCGCGCAGGAGCCGACCGTCTATCCCGATGCCTGGGGCTACCGCGACGCGATGGTGGCGCTAGTCGAACAGTGGCGCGAGCCATGATCGCGCTGCGCAGGCGTCACCTCAAGGTTTGTGCGCCAGACAACGATTTGGCGGACATAATGAGAACACTGGCTATGCCACGAGTTTGAGGCGGGCCATGGGATCGTTGAGGGTGCGGAACTCGCCAGGGGAGAGCCGGTTTGCCCTTTGCCACAGATAGTCGCCGGTCAAACTGATATGCACCCAGCCCATCGGCGAGAGATGGGCAAGCAGCGCATCATCGAAGGTGCCGCCGGATGATTGGAGATGCTGGGCGGCCCTGTCCATATAGACGGTGTTCCAGTAAGAAATCGCCGCGATCAGCAGATTGAGGCCCGATGCCCGATATTCCTGATTCTCGATCGAGCGATCGGTGAACCGCCCCTGTCGGTTGGTGTAGATCGCGGCGGCAAGGGTATGACGTGCTTCGCCTTTATTGAGGCCGGCCTGGCAGGCGCGACGCAAGTCGGGCTGTTCAAGCCAGTCGAGCGCAAATAGCGTCCGCTCGATGCGGCCGAGTTCGGCCAGCGCAAAATCCAGCCTGTTCTGGCGCTTGTAGGCGGCCAGCTTGCGCAGGATCGCGGAGGGCGCAACGGCTCCTTCCTTAATGGAGGCGACGATCCTGACGATGTCATCCCAATCGGCTTCGATCGCCGCCGTCTTGATCGTGCGGCCCATGAGGCTTTCGATGCCTTTGTAGGTCGAAGGCGCGGCGATCGAGCCGAGTTTCCGGTCGGCGATGTCGCGCAGACGGGGCACGAACCGGAAGCCGAGAAGATGGCAAAGGGCAAAGACATGGTCCGTCGCGCCGCCGGTATCAGTGTAATGCTCATGCAGCGGTAGCGCGCCGGCGCCGAGCATCAGGCCATCCAGCACGTAGGGGGCCTCGCCGGCGGTGGCCGACATGATCCGCGATCCGAACGAGGCAAAATGATCGGACAGGTGGGAGTAGATCTTCAGGCCCGGCTCGCTGCCATATTTCGCATTGATGTCGGCCGCCGCCGATCGGTTGCGGCCCGAGCGGAAGAACTGCCCATCGGAGGATGAACTAGTGCCGGCTCCCCAATGGCGCGTGAAAGGAAGATCATGGTGCGCGGCAACGATCATCCCCAACGCGGCCTGATAGTTTTCGGGCGACAAATACCAGTTGTGGGTCCAGGCAAGCTGGGCGTAGCTCACCCCGTCGCTGGCGTTGGCCATGCGCTCTAGACCCAGATTCGATCCATCAGCGAGAATGGCGGCGAGGATCGCGTGCGGGTTGTCATGCTCCTTGCCGGACCGAAGATCGCGAAATGCGCTCAGGAACCCGGTGCGCTCGGCCACCTCGACCAGGAGTTCGGTGATCCGCACGCGCGGAAGCAAGGCGTCGAGCCTGCGATCGAGAGCCTCCGCCTCGGGTGGAGTGATCGCCGGCATGGGTTGCAGCTTGAGCCGGTCGCGTTCGAGCGCCACGCCCGCGAGCCTGTTCGCCTTGAGTTGCTTGGCGAAACGGCGCAGCCGCCAGTCGAGCGTCCTTGCCCGCTCCTCCAGATAGGCGGCCGCATCGGTCTGGAATGGCAGGCTGTCGGCCACCTTATCGGCATCGCGTCGACTCAGCAAATAGGTGTCGAAGCGGCGATAATTGCGGGTTCCTTCGACCCATATGTCGCCGGCGCGCAACCGATCGCGCAGCGTGGCCATGATGGCCGTCTCGTATCGCCGGCGATCGACCTGGCCACCTTCGGTGATGAGGCGCTTCCACTGCCGGTTGGCGAATGGGAGCGGAACGCCCTCGGGCAGGCTGCGGGCCTTGCGGGCATTGGTATCGCGGATGACCTCGATGGCCTTGACCAGTTGCGATCCGCTCCCCGATGCCTTGAACGTGAATGTATCGAGGAAAGCCGGGCTGAACCGCCGCAGCGTCGCATAGCGACCAGTCGCCGCGACAAGCGCATCTTCGCCCGCCAGCTCGGCCAGCGCATCGACCTGCGATTTGGCTGCGACCAGTCTGTGCCAGCCTACCGCTTCGTCGATCAGTTCGAGCGGATTACCGCCATGTTCGACCGCCTCTCCCAGCGCGGCGATCGTCGCGCCGAACAGCCGCATAAGTTCGCCGACCGAGCGGATGCTGTCCTGATAGCGCCTTTCCCGCCCGCGCCGCGCCCGTGTGAACAGGCTTCCGACAAGCCTGTCGAACATCTGGATCGCACCATCGGCGAGCCTGGCATCGAGGTCGATGACCGCCGCGATCAGCGTCGCGCGGCGCCTGTTAAGGCTATAATCGGAGAGCAGGAACGCCGGCGCAACGCCACCTTCGCGCATGAACTGCGCGAACCGGAAGTCGGGGATTTTCGCGCCGATCGCCGGGTCGATGCCGATTCCGCGCACATAGCGTAGCCGTTCCAGCAGCCCGTTGATGTTCGCCGTGGTGGGCGCTTCCTCGAAATTGCGCAGCCAGGCCAGCGGCGTCATGCCGAAGTCGCTGTTGTTGACGATCAGATCATCGATCCGCGCCAGTTCGGCATGACCCAGGCTTTCGACAATGAGCGCCGCCGCGGCTTTGCGGGCGCGTGCCCTGCCGGCGAGGCCCGCACGTTCGAGCGTGTCTGCCGATGGAAGAATGAAGCGTTCCTGCTTCAGCCCCTCCATCAATGCGCGGACAATAGGTTCGCCCCGATCGGTCCGCTCCGCAGCTCTTGCGGCGAGATCGAGCGCGAGCGGTATATCCCCTCGCCGAAAAGGGTGTAGCCCCAGATGCCGTGCCGCAATGTCGGCATGATCGTTACGTGTTTGCGCGCGCTGGCCATAGTCGGCGAACGCATCAACATCGACGAAGAGCTGGGCGGCGAGATAGTGAAGGACCGCATCGGGGACGTCGACGTCGGGCTGCAAACCGAAGCCGGGATGCCGCATAAGCGCGATCTGCGTTGCCAGACCGAGGCGGTTGGCAGGGCGATAGCGGCGACCGACCAGTTCGAGATCCTCGGCGGCAAGGGTATAGTGGCCGACGATCGCGGTTTCGTCATGGGGGATATCGAACAGGCGACGCCTTTCTTCTCCGGTCAATAATCGCCGCCGCGCCATCCTGCCTCCATCCCGAGTCGAGAGCGACAGGCTAGCGTCAATCTGGAGTATAGCCTAACCGGACGTCAGGATGCAGCGGCGGTTTCTGTCAGGATAGGGTTATGGCAAGCATTTATTGACGCATGTTCCGCCGTGTCATAGAATTCAACCTGACATTTTGACCGGAGGCGGCGATGAAAGGCCAGAGGATCGGTTACGTCCGGGTGAGCACATTCGATCAGAATGTCGATCGCCAGTTGGACGGGCAGTCGCTCGACCGGATTTTCACCGACAAGGCATCGGGCAAGGACATCAACCGCCCCGAACTCGATGCCATGCTCGCCTTCGCCCGCGAGGGTGACACCGTCGTGGTCCACAGCATGGATCGATTGGCGCGTAATCTCGACGATCTGCGCAAACTGGTTCAGTCCCTCACCAAAAGAGGCGTCCGGATCGAGTTCGTGAAGGAAAGCCTGGCCTTCTCGGGCGAGGATTCCCCGATGGCCAACCTGATGCTCTCGGTCATGGGTGCGTTCGCCGAATTCGAGCGCGCCCTGATCCGGGAGCGGCAGCGCGAAGGCATTGCGGTCGCCAGACAACGCGGTGCTTATCGCGGGCGGAAACGTTCCCTCTCCGACGAAATGGTCGCCGAGCTGCACCGCCGTGTTGATGACGGCGAGCGCAAGGCCGTCATCGCCCGTGACCTGGGGATCAGTCGCGAAACCCTCTACCAGTATCTCCGCGCTGCCACCTGAGCCGGTTTCACCCAGCCTCGCTCACCCTTAGGCTTGTCTGATTGATACGACCAATGTCACGTCTCTTGAATTGCTTGAATCATATCAATGAGGATTGGAGGTCTCCTTCGTCAAACGAATGGCAAGAGCGCGACCGATTGCCGCTGCGGCGACTGGCTGGACGGCGCTTGGCGGAAATGGTGCAACCGAACTAGCATTGATCTCGCAAAGCGCATAGGAGCCATCGCTGATGGCTTCACCAGGGCGAAATAGGAAGTCGGCGTCCCAAAGAAGCGGAAGATCGTGGTCGACGATCGACAGCAACCTTTGCATCTCTGGAATCCAGCGATCCTCCATCGCTTTCCGTAAGGCTGCGAAGCGCGTCACCTCCGGTCCGAACATGGCGCGGCCCATCGGCTGTGGGGTTGACGACGTTGTATCAATGGCCGTTGGCGTCATCAGCGCAGTGATCAGGTTGTGCCCAAAGCCAACCACTCGGTGCCCGCACACGTAGCAGCGGACCATGCCCTCGGACGACTGCGGCTGATAAGCCTGATCGATCAGCACGCCGCCGTCGTTTAGAAACGGCACCCACCTTTCCAAGCACTCGGCTAGGCTGATGCGCTCCGATTTGCTTCCTTGGCGGGCCTCTTGAACTTTCACCGACGTTTTCAAAGCCGGAGCGTTTCCCGCTTCGTCTAGTTGGACACGCCATACATTCCTGCCGCCGTTGCCGTAGTTCGGCTTCAGCACGCGCGGGCCTGCGGCAAGATGTTCGGGGAAACGAGCGCGAAGGCCTTCAGCGTCCACGTATCGATCGACATCGCTGCCCCATTCCATGGATCGCGTTGTGTAGAGCACTTCCTTGACGCCGATTTTGGCGATCACGTCAGGATGCGCGCTGACGACAACGCCGCACCCCGCGACTTCGCGCAGCATTGGATCGAGCTGCGAGCGGTCGCCTGAAATGTCCAACGGATTCACCCAGACCAGCACTGCGTCGCACGACAGCAGCTCGTCCCGAATCTCGCGAACCGCCTCGTCCCTGTACAGTACAGGCCTTGCGGTCGCCCCGAGCGCCCGCAAGGCCTGCATTATCGGCCACTGCCGGGCTTCATGAAAGCGATGCGTCCACTCGGCTGCTTGCCCACGCCAAAGAAGAGCGATGTTCGGGCCGGATGTCATTGTTGCATCTCCCCATCGGACCTGTCCCCTTTGTGGTCGCGAACTCAGGTGTCGCGCAGCAGTGGGTGTTAAGCCACGGCGGTCGGGTTCAGCCGCCGCCGCGCAAAGCCGCGGCATAGCGCCGGTCGACCACTTCCCAGTCGATGTTGCGGAAGAAGGCGTCGACATATTTGGCGGCGGCGGTGCCGTAATCCATGTGGAAACTGTGCTCGTACATATCGAGCGCGAGCAGCGGCACGCCGGCAATCGCACCGTGCATATGATCCCACGCCCAATGGTTGTGCAGCGAGCGCGTGTGGAGATTGTAGACGAGCACGCACCAGCCCGATCCGCCGGCAAGGCTCATCCCGGTACGGCGGAAGTCGGCTTCCCAGCGGTCGAACGAGCCGAACGCCGCGCCCAGCGCGTCGCGGATGGAACCGGCTGCCTGGCCGTTGCCGCCGAGCCCGTCGAAATAGACCTCATGGAGCACGACCGAGCCGGTGCGGTGCAGCTCCTCGCGCTTCAATCCGCCATAGACCACCGGCGGCAGGTCCGTGTCAGCGAGCGCGGCGGCAAGTCGTGTCTCGATCATATTCAGGGCCTTGACCGAGCCCGCATAATTGTTCTCGTGGTGCGATGTGATCAGCCTTTCGGAGAGGCCGTGAAGCCTGGCGGGATTGAACCTGAGCGGCTTGACCTGATGATTTCCGGCAAAGGCGGGGACAGCCGCCGGCGCTGCGGCCGGCGTCTGCGCAGAGGCTTCGTTGATAGTCATGGCGGCGGCTCCGATGCCAAGAGTTGCGATTGCACTGCGTCGGGAAAGATGGTCGATCGTCACGCGTCACTCCTTCAGATGATCATTACATATGCGGCCCCGAGGACCGAGCAGACGCCGAGCACCGGCAGCATGCCGGCCTTGAACCGGAACATGGCGAGTATCGCACCCACCGCGAGCGCCAGCGCCGGCCAGTTGACGGACGTTAGGACTGGGAGATCGATGGTGCCGGCTGCGAACGGCACTTCGCGGACTTGCTCGAACAGAGTGTGGATACCAAACCAGACCGCCAGATTGAGGATCACGCCGACCACTGCGGCGGTGATCGCCGAAAGCGCGGCCGACAATGCGCGGTTGCCGCGCAGCCGCTCGATGAATGGCGCGCCGGCGAAGATCCACAGGAAGCATGGCAGGAAGGTAACCCAGGTGGTGAGGATTGCGCCGAAGGTCGCGGCGACGAGCGGCGGCAGCCCGGTCGCTTCGCGGAAGGCCGCGAGGAAGCCGACGAACTGCGTCACCATGATCAGCGGCCCGGGCGTGGTCTCGGCCATGCCGAGCCCGTCGAGCATCTCGCCGGGCTGGAGCCAGCCATAGGTCTCGACTGCCTCCTGCGCGACATAGGCGAGCACCGCATAGGCGCCGCCGAAGGTCACCACCGCCATCTGGCTGAAGAAGGTGGCGATGCGGCTGAACACGTCGTCGGGGCCGAACGCGAACAGCAGCGCTGCGACCGGCCCGAGCCAGAGCAGCAGCAGGACGCCGGAGATGCGCAGCGACCAAGAGAGGTTCGGCCGGGCATGGTCGGGAAGGCCCTCGCCAAGAGCGGTGTCGCGGTCGTGGATTATCTCAGCGCCGGCGGGACCATGTCCGCCGCCGCCCTTGAATGCGGCGTAACCAGCGCGGCCACCGAAGAAGCCGATCAGCGCGGCGGCAAGCACGATCAGCGGGAAGGGCACGTCGAGCACGAAGATCGCGACGAACGCCAGCGCGGCAAAACCGCGCATGACGTTGTTCTTCAAGGCACGCGAACCCACCCGGACCACCGCCTGTAGCACCACCGCCAGCACGGCGGCCTTCAATCCGAAGAACAATCCCTCGACCAGCGCCACTTCGCCGAGCAGCACATAGACATAGCTGAGCCCTAAAATCGCGAGGAAGCCGGGCAGCACGAATAGCGCGCCCGCGACCAGGCCGCCCTTGGTCTTATGGAGCAACCAGCCAATATAGACAGCTAGCTGTTGCGCTTCAGGGCCGGGCAGCAGCATGCAATAGTTGAGCGCGTGGAGGAACCGCTCCTCGCCGATCCAGCGCTTCTCCTCGACCAGGATGCGATGCATCACCGCTATCTGGCCCGCCGGTCCGCCGAAGCTGAGCAGCGCGACCCTGATCCAGACGCGCACCGCCTCGCCAAAGCTGATGCCGTGCTCGTGCAGCGTCTCGACTGCGATTTCAGCGCGTGCGCTGGCCTCCATCTTTAGTCCTCTTTTCGCCGGGTGAAGTGAGCATAGAATCCGTCGAGCGCGGTCGATCCGCGCGCGATCCGCTCCTCGTCGTCGTCGGTGCCGGCACAGATGCCGGCGATAAGCGCGCTCACTCCCGGAGTTTCCGGGCGCTCGAACCGAGCATCGGCAATATCAAGGTCGTGAACAATTTCGCCGAGCGCCCGCAGCGCGGGGTCGGTCTCGAGACCGGTGAGGAACACCAAGGTCTCGAAGGAGCAGCGGTCGCCTTCGTGGGTGAACTCAGCGTCCGCCATGTCGAACCTCAGTTCGTCAGGCTCCGGCACATATCCTTTGCCCTCGACGAACTTGAAGCTCGCCTCGGGGTCGATGAAGCGGCGAATGAGCCAGGCGGACGCGATGCGATCGACATGGACATGGCGGCGCGTCACCCAAACGCGGCGCTTTAGCTCCGCCGGGGTCAGCTCGGGCGCACCGGGGCCGCTCACATCGGGATGTTGGTGAGAGCGGCGGTCCGCCTCGGTGATGGCGGCCTGTGCCGCCTGCCGACCATGCGCACCGAAAAAGTCGATCGCGGCGACCTCGTTCAGGCGTTTGCGCAGGCGGCCCACATCCGCCGCCGCGACATACTCGCCCTCACACAGCGCGCGCGCCTCGCGTGCCAACTCCTCATAGTCGGCGTCACGCGCAGCGTCGAACACTCCGCGCAGCTCCGCATCGCCCATGCCGCCGACAAGGCGCGCTTCGAGGATCAGCGCCTCGCCGCCATTTTCGGTGATCTCGCGATGCAGTTCTTCGAACAGCGCGCGCGTGTCCTCGCGATTGGGGAGCGCATGGACGGCGTTCTTGAGCGGCGCGGCCCCGATCGCCTGCAAACGCCGCCAGACCTTCACCCGCAAATAGGCAGGCTTAGCCGGAAGCTGCGGGATCAGGAGCAACCAAGGGGAAGCTTGTGTGTTTGTCATAGTTGTATCGTCACTAGCCTACAAGTGTAAGGGTTGCATCACAAGCCTCATGAGCATAGGACTGCTTATCCCGAAGAAAGAAACCGGAGCGCAATGTCGCGGCTCGCCGGCGGCGCGCTCGCATGACGTGAGGCTTTCCGTGTCGAGTGCGCTGATGAAGGATCAATTATGCTGAAAAAGACCATCGCCTTGGGATTCGCCAGCCTCCTGCTGGCAAGCCCGGCATGGGCAGCGCCGGACTGGTCGGCTGTCGACCGGGCGATAGGACGAGCGGGGGCCGAACAGCCGGGGGGCGTTCACCGCTACAGCTTCCCGCGTTCGGACCTGAGCGTCACGCTGGATGGGGTGACGATCAAGCCCTCCCTCGCGCTCGGCTCTTGGGCGGCGTTTCAGCCGATGGGCGACGAGGCGATGGTGATGGGCGATCTCGTGCTGACCCACGACGAGGTGAACCCCGTTTTGAGCCGCCTGCTCGCAAGCGGTTTTACGATCACCGCGCTCCACAATCACCTGCTCCGCTCTTCGCCTGCGACCATGTACATGCACATTGCCGGCCACGGCGACCCGGTGAAGCTCGCGGCCGCGCTCCGGCAAGCGCTATCAGCCAGTCGGACCCCGCTCGCCGCGCCGCAATCGCCTTCGGCCAGCGCAGCCGCATCGCGGCTCGACCTCGATGTGGCCGCGCTCAACCGGTTGATGGGCGGTGAGGGCAAGACGGCCGGTGGCATCCTCCAATACAGCTTTCCGCGCGCCGAGCGGCTGATGGACGGCGATATGGAGACTCCGCCGACGATGGGCACGGCGACCGCGATCAACTTTCAGCCAACCGGGGACGGCCGAGCCGCCATCACCGGCGATTTCGTACTTGTCGCAAACGAGGTCGATCCGGTCCTGCGCGTGCTGCGGACGAACGGGATCGAGGTCACGGCGCTGCATAATCATATGCTAAACGACGAGCCGCGGCTGTTCTTCATGCACTTCTGGGCCAACGACGACGCAGCCAAGCTCGCCCGTGGGCTGCGCGCGGCGCTCGACAGGATGAACAATCAGAGGAGTTGAACTCGGACGACGGCTCATTGGGCCGTAACCGCCGCCCGCCCGACCCCACGGCCCTTATGCAGGAAGTGGAATGGAACATGGCTAGCAAACGAACTCTCACTGTTGTCGCAGGCGTGGGCGCGGCCGCGCTGGCGATCGCGGGCGTGGCGATCGCGCAAAACCACGAGGCGAACGAAAACCGGATAATCGGCAAGCACAGCGAACGAGACATCCCGCTTGCTCAGGTGCCCGAGGCCGCGATGAACGCGGCACGCGCGCAACTCGCGTCAATAAGCAAAGCGGAGCAAGTCACCCGAAAGGCGGACGGAAGCACGCTCTATGAAATCAAGGGCAAGAACAGCGACGGAAAGACGATCGAACTGTTCGTCACGCCCGAAGGCCAGGTGCTCGGCCGCGAATGATGGATCAGCACGGGGCGCCGGCCGTCGAGGGCCGTGCGCCCCTTCCGAAATGATACTGCGGAATAGGAGACGAAAATGCGGCCAAGGCGATGGATATTGTTATGCGCCGCTTTGGCCGCCCTGCCTGATAGTGCGATCGGCCAAACCGAACCCGCGTCGGCGACGGGCTCGGCGTTGTTCGTAAGCTGTCAAGCGAATGAGCCGCGATGCGGCGCTTACCTCCAAGGCGTGCTCGACATGATGATCGTCGCGCGAAAAGCGGAATGCCGCGCTCCACGCTATGACCGATCGGCGCTGCGCGCGGCATATTTACGCTGGGCGGAGCAGAATAGCTATTTTATGAGTGTTCATATGGTGGCCGGAGCTGAACGCTCGTTAGCGAAGGCTTGGCCATGTCAGTAGCATCGTACCCCGCGGCGTAGCCTGCCCGGCGGCTGCCTTTGAGGGCAGGCGGAGCGTCCGCCTGGCGGTGAATTCCGCCAGCTCAACGATCCCATGTCGCGCCTCAAGCTCGCTAATTAGCCGATGTTCGCATTATGTCTGCCAAATCGTTGTCTGGCGCACAAACCTTGAGGTGACGCCCGCACCGCGATCCACTTCATCACCGGCGAGCCGGTCGATCGCGACACCCGGCGCGCCCGGCTACTCGCCGCGCGCCGAAAGCCGATCGGCAACATCACCCGGCGCGGCGTTCTGTCCGGCCATTGGGATCAGGGGAGCGTCGTCGGCGCGTTCCGTGGCAAGCTCGGCTCCTTCAATAGCCGACCGCCCTTAAAGTCGCGCCGCTCCCCGCAAGCGGGGGAGCGGCGCGATAGCGTTAACCGGGACTTGGGCGTCCCACTCATGAAATAACCTGGAAACTTTTGCCTCACAGACAACCGAGCGGGCATTCTAAACAAACGATGGACGCACTGCGTTATTGCGCAGGCGTCAGGCCCGCAGGCAGCATTTGCTTGGCATGCTGCAAATGCCGTTCGATCACAGGAACTGCGGTGGAAGCCACCTGCTTCAGGGCAGCATCAGTCCCGTCAGTGGCATAACCCTTGTGCAGAGCCCAAGCCGCCTGATGCGCCTGTGCCTGCTGCTGCAGATAAAGATCATCGAACGTCGCCTTGGGCGCTTTTTTCAGCAACGCGATTTTGGCCGCGTTGGCCGCGGACAGCTTTGTCGAGGGCCGTGCGATCGTGCGGTCGTCATTCTTCAGCGCTGCCATCAGTGCCTTCGTCGTGCCGGTATGATCGGTGATCATCTGCTGGGCAAAAGACTTGATGTCATCGCGCTTGCTTTTCGTCAGAGCCAGACGGCTGGACTGAATTTCGTAATTGTCCGAGTCAGCCGCCAATTTGACATAGTCGGTCGCTGACGTTGCAGAGAGGGGCGACACCCCCACCTCTGTCGGCGTCAGGGATCCGGTAGAAGCCATCATGTCCTGAGCGACGACAGGCGTAGCCATCATGATTGCGGCAGCGCTGGAAAGTATAAGAGCTCGAAGCATCGTTTTCTCCTGTTAATATGTTCTTTTGAACGTCTCGTCATTCTTGCCGGTTCCGTCAGGCAAGGGGGGGCTACCGAGCCATATGATGGCTGCGGGAAGCAATGCGGCAGCGCCGGGTCAGGTTCCGGAACTCAAGCTGATTGTGGGTGCAATGCGAAGGCGACAATCGCGAAGTTCATACCCTGTGATCAACGCGTTCCAGTTGATCTTCGGCGGTGCTTGCAGCGTTAAGTCCGCAATGCGCAGCAGGCGATCGAGAAAGATTGCGGTTTCGAGAATTGCGATGCTCGCACCAGGGCATCGATGCGAACCATCACCGAACGCAAGCCCCGCGCTACCGACCCGCGCTGCCAAGGCGCGATCAGGATCGACTGCATGCGGACACGCGCCCACCGCCGCAACATCAGCGTTCGCCTGTCGAATATCGATTTTGAAAATCTGGCCCGTATTTGGATTCCGTCGCGAAAGCTCCCCGACGACAGGTTCGAGCCTAAGGATCTCTTCCAAGATGGCGATCCGCCCGGTCTCATCTGTGGCAAGGAAGCGTTTCCGAAGCTCCTCGCGCTCGAGCAAATGCCATCCCGCCATCGTGATGAATTCGCGTGTCGTCACCATGCCGGCGGCAGCGTAGGTCACGCACTCGGTAAGTATCGCGCGGTCCGAATAGCCTTCGGCGATCAAATGCGAGATCACGTCTTCGCGCGGGGCACGGCGACGCGCGAGAACCGCTGGGAACACGTCTCGAACGTAAAAATTAAGCATGTGGATCTGAGCCCGCGCGAAGCGTGGCAGATCGAGGATCGACTTGCCGAGCGCGACATTGCCAGCCTGAAAAAAGCGTTCAAGCCGACGCGCCATCCCGGTGCGATTACTATCGGTAACACCGACAACCTCGGCCGCAACGGACACCGCCAGCCGCATGCTCATGTCGTCAAGCTTTGCGTGGCCGCGACGCTGCATGTCGCCGATTAACGCATCGGATTCACGTTCGATAATCGCACGGTAGCTGGTGTCGACGGTTTTGGGGGTGAAGAACCGAGCGGTCGCAGCACGCTGACGGCGATGGCGCTCACCGTGCTGGAAAATGATTGGCGCAAAGCGCTCGTCGCTGAACCTTGCCATCAGATCAGCGCGGAAACTGGCCTGATGCAGCTCATCGTCCCGGAGTAGCGCGCGTGCTTCTGAAAAAGACTGGACTGGGCAACCGCGACCCATGGGCTGCGATGGAATGCTTTTTCGATCGTCACGGAGATCGTCGACCCCGCTGGACGGTTTGCGCGATAGCGTGGAATACGAACTCATCGCTTTGCTCCTTTACTCCAAGGTCCGCTATATATGATCTACTGTGGCTCATAAAAGGGGTAATAGCGAAAAGGGCGTGGACGCTCGTGTCACGCGAACCCGTTCGCTGCTGCGCGACGCGATGCTGGCGCTGTTGCAAGACGGCGACGCGCATTCGATCACTGCGCAACGTATCGTCGCCCAGGCCGGAGTCGGCTACGCGACCTTCTTTCGCCATTATCCCGGCGTCGACATGCTGTTGCTCGACGTGGCGGACGAGTTGATGGGACGGTTGGTTAAGCAGGTGGCCCCGGCTCTCGTACGTGGAGATGTGGGAAACGCCGTGCGATCGGTCGTGGAGTTCGTCGATCTACACCGGCACGCGTCGGCAGCTCTGCTGGTTGGCGGTGGCGATGCAGTGCGACAGGAAGTGACGGCTCGCGCCATTCAATACGCAGAGGGGCTCGATCTCCCGTTTGATTCATCCGTGCCTCGCGGACTCGCTGTTCGCGTCGTAGTGGGCGGAATAATCACCATTTTAAGCTGGTGGTTGACGGAGGGACTGACCAGTTCAGCCGATGACGTCAGCAGCTTGATCGAACGATTGACGATACGCGCTCTTGTGAAGCCGCAGACGTAATACCGGAGTACTGGTCGGTGTGCTCCCAAGATTGGCGAACGCGTGCCAAACGCTCCCCTACAACCTGCTCGGACGCAGGCGTATAGCCTGGTATCAAACCGGTCTAATTACGCTCGATGCTCCAGCCCGCCAGCAACGCGCGCAAGGCGGCGACGAACGCCAGCGGCTGATCCAGCATCAGATGGTGCCGAGCTTCGGGTACAGCGATGATCGGAATATCGATACCGCCGAGCTCGCGCACGTAATCACTGGAATCGTTTGTAAAAAGGAGGCTTTGCTCGCCGTGTACTATCGCCTTGCGGCCTGGTGCCTCGACCAGCGTTCTGCCCATTTCAAGCCATTCGCTGGGCACATTATCCCGCTTGAACACTGATGGCGAAAACTTCCAGGTCCACGCTTCGCCTTCGCGTCGAAGTGAGTGATAGGCCATGTAATCCATCAGGAACGCCTCACCAACGGGCTGTGGCGGAGATAGAACGTACCGCTCGCGCGCGCTGGCGTAATCGGGGTAGCGCTTATGCGGGCGATCGGGGTCGCCTGATCCCGGGCCGGTGCGGCCGCCGCCCCAAACGGCGTCAAAGCTGGACGGACGCAGCACCATCAGATCGCAAATCACCGTACCGGCAAAGGCATCCGGCGCCAGCGTGATCGCCTGGAGCGCGACTGCCGCGCCAAAGCTGTGTGCGACGATGATCGGCTTGTGCTCGTGGCCAAAAAGTCCAAGGGCCTCCGCGACCCCGATCATCTCCCGTCCTCGCGCGACCATGTCACAATTCTCGCGAACGTCGCTGTCGCCCATTCCTGAATGGTCGTAGGCGATCACATGGTAATTTTCAGCTAGGTAAGGCGCGACGAACGCCAGGCACCGTGCATGAGAGAGAAAGCCGTGGGTCATCAGTAAAGGAGGCGCGGAACGATCTCCCCAGCGGAAGTAATGCATTCTCACACCAGAGACCTCGACGAAGCCTTCCTCCCGCGGCACGGATAGCGCGTCGACAAACCAATCGGGCAGGTATGCAGGGTCTGGCGCCCACGTCTGTACGATATCGGACGGGATTTCACGCATGGTGTTCCAGTGCCTTTCTTTGACTGAATCAATTATGTGGCCTTGATCCGGCGTGACGCGATTGAAACCGAACTGTCCAGGCTGCGGCGTATTCATCCTATTGTTCTCGAACCGGATCTTTTCCAGTTTCGGTATACGTTAGCATCGCTTGTTTCAGGAGCTTCGCACGCGGGCGCGGGGAGCGTTGGTAGCTGGCCCAGGAGAGGCGGATCGGTTTCAAAGCCGTCAACGAGCACCCGACGGGCTCGCGATACGCGACTTTTAACGGTGCCAAGCGGTACGCCGAGACGATCCGCGGCTTCCTCGAATGTCAGCCCGTCTCGTGTCACCAGCTCGAAGGCTACGCGTTGTCCATCAGAAAGCGACGACACGGCTTGGTTGAGTTCATTGGAGAAAATCCCTTCGTCCTGCGTGGCAGGGGCAATTAAAAGACGTTCTGCGATTGCCGGATCCCACGATACCGAGCGCCGATCCTTTCGCTTCCCAGACAGGAAGCTGTTCCGTGCGATCCGCATAAGCCAAGCCTTAAGGTTCGTCCCGATCTCGAAACGCTCTCGCGCGGCCCAGGCGCGCACCAATGTATCCTGAACGAGGTCATCGGTATCTGCCTCGTTACGCGTCAGTCGACGCGCATAAATCCGCAGGTTTGGCATCACCCTGCGCACAGCATGGCTAAAACCGCGCTGGCTTATAAACGGATCAGTCTGATCAATGGCGGCGGGAAGTGTCATCCTCGTCACCTTTGCAGAATATGCAAATTGGATGAGAAGACCGCTCCAACCACGAAAGCCGACGCGATCCCATTATTCTGTGGCCTTTTAGAGGAGGTCGGACTGGGCAAACGCATCGACGCGGGATGCCGTCGAGTCAGCCTTTGGTCGATATTTGAGCCACGCCGCCAATCCCACTCAACGCTGTGATCGCAGCTTCGAATTGTATCGCCGGTAGCGTGAATCCGAACGCATCGGCTTCCGCAAGGAGGACGAGCAGCGCAGCGATGAGTGTCGCCGCTTTGTCTTTTGGGTCGGTATTCGGCATCGATCACTCCGATGGTTGCTGCCGTTGTTCGGGAATAGCACCTTCTCGCATCGATCCCGGGTCGAACCACTCGCCAGCAAAACCGTGCCGGGGATCGGCACACGCTGTTCATGGCTTCGATCCATTTTTCGCCGCAGGAGTCTCGATCTCGCTTGGTTGACCAGCAGGCGAGGGTTTGAAATCAGGCAATTTGGTCGATCCCAAGCCCCCCTGTTCGATTCTCTTGGCGACATCGCCGGCACGACCGACTGGTCCCCGGAGCGATCGAACGGTCTCAGTGACCTGGCGGGCATCCGCTTCCAACTGCCTCATCCGAGGTCGTGCGCGCGAAACCGACTGCCCAAAAGACACGGCTGATTTGTCAGCCGAGTCCAGCGACCTAGAAATACGCTCACGAAATCCTCCACGTGACGCTTCAATGCGTCGGCGAAGTCTCGTTGCACCATCCCCTGTATTGGCGATCTGCTTTGCAAAAGCATCGAGCCTGTCCGTCTGTGGCAACCGTCCCGCCACTTGACCGACTTTGCCAGTCCAGCTCTGCGAGTTGCGCGCGAGTTCGTCGAGACGCTTCTCTATCGAACGCAAACCAACGGGATCGAGCTTTTTAGACACGCTTTCAGCGTTCGACGAAACCTTCGCAATGAGGTCTGCTGGACCACCGCCGCCCAAGAGTCCTCCGCCCTTTGCTGGTACGATCGGGAACGGCTGCCCCTCTCGGGCCGCGAGCACCGGGTTGCGATTGTTGTCGCCGCTCAGGCTCAGTTTTGCCGATCCATCAAATAACGACCGTTCGATCGATGCTGTCACACCTCGATGAAGAATCGTGTCACTGGTCAGCACGAACCGCACGGTCACGAAATCTGGATTTTTGGGCTGAACCTTGATCTCAGTTATGCGACCGATGGCAACGCCGAGAAGGTTCACGGCCGACCCCGGTTGCAGGCCATCGACGGATTGTTCAAATCGTATCTCGTACGTCGGCCCCTTGGCATCGCTCGCCTGGAGAAGCCACAAAGCGAATCCGATCGCAGTGACCATGAGCAGGCCCACGATCAGGCTCACCTTCAACCAGTTTGAATGCGTTTCCATCGGGAGCTAGGAATCCCGAGACCTGTCGCGCCAGGCGCGATGCTTTGCGGTCAGCTCTGCGTGCGCCGCGCTCATCGCCGCCTCACACCTTCCAAAACGGCCAGTGCAACAGCGCCGAAAGCCAACAGTCCCGCCAGGAGAGGCTGCGAGGAAAACACTATCGCGGCGCAGATCGCGAGGGTGGCAGGATAGAGCTGCGGAGTACCCCTGCCGGCACGCTCTCTTCCGCGTAGACGCTCAAGGTCCTTGGGCGCGATACTGACGGTGATCGAGCCGGTTCGCGCAACCTTCTCGATCTGTCCGACGAGGTTCGGCGTTGACAGAACCGCTCGTCCGAGCGCTGCGAGCAGCTTGCCCGCCTCGCCGCGCAGCCGGGCAGGGCTCGCCCGCTCCCGCATCATTTCCTTTGCTATGGGAGCAAGCTCGCGAGCAATGTCGAATGCCGGATCGATGCGCCGGACGAACCCCTCGGCGGTCAGCAAGGTCCGGAGCACTAAAGCGAGGTCAGGCGGAAGCGCGAGATGAAAGTCGCGCAGAATCGCGAATACCATCTGAAAAATGTCGGCGAGGTCAATCTGATCGAGCAGGACGTTGCTGAAGCGGTCGATCAGTTCGGCCATTGCCTCTTCAAGCCGGACCCGGTCCACGTCCGGATCACCGGCCCAGAGCATAAGGATATCGACGACACCGCCGGTGTCCTCCGAAGCGATCGCGAGGCCAAGCCGAACGAGTTCCTCCCGGCGTCTCGGCAGGAGGGTGCCCACGGCCCCGAAATCGATCAGGCCAAGCGTCCCGTCTTCAAGAAAGAAGACGTTGCCGGGATGCGGATCGGCGTGGAAGTGACCGTTGATGATGATCATGCGCAGGATCGCTTGCGCATATGTGCTGGCGAGCGCAGCCAGATCGAGATCGCTTCGGCGTGCCGCATCCAGATCGCTTGCGGGAAATCCGCGGAGCCGCTCCTGGATGTTCACTCGCCTACCCGAAAGCTCCCAATCGAAGCGCGCGGTCCGAACCCCGTAGTTTTTAAGATATTCACCGATCGCGTCGCTGGCGCGCGCTTCTGCGCTGAGGTCCATCTCCCGGGCGAGGCTCTCGGCGAAATGGCGCAGCAGCTCGTCCGGCTTCAGTCTTGCGATCTCGGGGATACGGCGCTCCGCGACCCGGGCCAGTCTTCGCAAGAGCCGAAGATCGGCATCGACGATCCGCTCGATGCCTGGGCGGCGAATCTTGACGATGACGTCCCGCCCGTCGAGCAGCGTCGCCGCATGCGCCTGAGCGATCGAGCCTGCCGCAAGCGCTTCGGTGTCAAAGTGGCTGAAACTTGTTTCGATTGGGCCGCCGATCGCTTCCTCGATCAGCGGTTGCACGGCCGCGAATGGAAGCGGAGGAACGCGGTCCTGCAGTTTTGAAAGTGCATCGACCCATGCCGGCTCCAGAAGGTCGCTTCGCATCGCGAGGATCTGTCCGAATTTGACCGCGACAGGACCGATATCCCGCAAAAGCGCGACAATCGCTTCCGGCCGGGTATCTTCAAGCGGCTCGTCCCCCCCCACCCCCAGACCCAGCCGAGCGGCCAGCCCCTTGAGACCGTGCCGCCCGAACAGGACGAGAATCTGTGCGAACCGCTCCCTTTCTTTTAGAGCAGTCGTATCGGCTTCATCGGTAGGAGCTCGATCAATCATGCGCCCGGCTTTTCGGGGCGGGAACTTGGGTCTCGGGAACGCTGGCCTTCGTCTCCAGATGGTCGACGAGCCGGTTCAAATGCTTGATCGCCGCGTCGAGGCCCTCGAGTTCATCCGCTGTCAGGCTTCCGAAGGTCTGCCCCACGATGTCGTCGTAGAGCGGCATGGCCAGTCCCAACGTGGCCCGGCCGGCGTCTGTGATCTGCACCAGTTTGGACCGGCGATCGTCCGGAGCAGGCGATCGTGACACGAGACCATTTTGTTCGAGCGCGTCGATCGCCTGGGTGACAGTGCGGGGCGCCTGATCGAAAAAGCTCGCAATGTCGGTGGAGCGGCGCGGTTGTTCCGCGAGATACGCGAGCAGTTTTAGTTGGGCCATCGATGCACCCTGACAGGCAAGATAGGCGTCGATCAGTCGCCGCATCCTGTACCAGGTCCAGCCGAAGGTGGTTGCGATCCCACGTATACCCGATTGGTGAGGTTCCATATAATGTGGTATTGCCGAAGCTCGGCCGCCGTGGCAAGTCCCCCGGTTCTTTGAATCGATAGTTGATCGGGAATAGAATGGTGGAAGATCCCCCAGTCGGTTCAGGCGACCATGACGATGTCGGTGAGCGGCCCGCCGGTCCGCTCAAGTCGGTACGGGTTCGGTTGGCGCTATTGATTGTCGCGATCGCGATCGTGGGAGCGGGGTTGGTATGGTATTTTGACCATCAGAACCGCGGCAAGTTCATGCAGAAAACCGACAACGCTTATGTGGCGGCGGACTCTGTCGTGGTGGCCCCGAAAGTTGCCGGATATGTCGAGCGCGTGTTTGTCAGCGCGAACCAAGCGGTCCGCAAAGGGCAGCAGTTGGCAGAACTGGACCCTCGCGAATATCGAGCCCAAAGCGAGCAGATCACCAGCCAGATCGACACAGCGAAAGCTGCGGTCGAGACGAGCCGTTCGCAGATCGCTGAACAGCAGGCGACAATCGTCCAGGCGCGTGCTCAGGCGGCCTCGGCGCGCGCCGAGGCCGCCTTCGCGCGGCAGCAGGTTGCGCGCTATCAGCCGCTGGCGGCGTCTGGCGCAGAGCCAGGCGAGCGATTTGCTCAGCTTCAGACGCAGGCACGACAGGCAGATGAGCGCGCCAATGCTGCTCAGGCCGGCCTTACCGCAGCAGAAAGGCGCGTTGGCACGCTTGGTGCGCAGGTACGACAGGCGCAATCGCAAGCCGAAGCCGCTCGCGCTCAGCTCTCCGCCGCGCGTGTGAACACCGAATCGACGTTGCTCAAGGCAGCGATCGATGGTCGCGTCGGCGATCTCGCTGTCCGGGTAGGGCAGTTCGTACAGCCCGGAACGCGCCTGATGACGCTGGTGCCGGTGGAGCGCCTCTTCATCGAGGCCAATTTTAAAGAGACGCAGCTAGGTCTCATGCGAGTCGGCCAGCCCGTCAGCATCGACGTCGACGCGCTCCCCGGGGTCGAGCTGAAAGGGCGGGTTGCCAGCTTCGCACCGGGCACAGGTGCCCAGTTCTCCGTGCTCCCGCCGCAAAACGCGACCGGCAACTTCACGAAGATCGTTCAGCGCGTGCCCGTCCGTATCGCGATCGATGCGCCGCCCGAAGTCAGGCCCCTTCTGGTTCCCGGAATGTCGGTCGGCATTACTGTCGATACCCGTTCGGCGAAAGGCGACCTGGAGAGAATCCGGCAGGCCGTAAGTCGGAAGCGCTGAGCGTGGCGACGGTTGCTGCATCTGCGGGGACGTTACGCGCCGAGCGAGCCGACTCGACGGCCTGGATCGCGGTCGCGGCCGGCGCGCTGGGCGCGCTGCTCGCGACACTCGACATCTCGATCGTCAACTCGGCGCTGCCGACTATCCAAGGGGAGATCGGAGCGACCGGCACGGAAGGAACGTGGATCGCCACGGCTTTTCTCGTTGCCGAGATCATCATCATACCGCTGAGCGCGTGGCTGGAACGGCTTTTAGGGTTGAGGACACTTCTCCTCATCTCGGTGACCTCTTTTACAGGATTCTCGGTCCTGTGCGGCACGGCTACGGATCTGATGACAATGATCGTCGGAAGGGCGGGTCAGGGGTTCACGGGCGGCGTGCTCATCCCGACAGCGATGACGATCGTCGCAAAGCGCCTCCCGCCATCGCAACAGCCGATCGGCATGGCCCTTTTTGGAATGACCGTCATTCTGGGTCCGGTTCTTGGCCCCCTGCTCGGAGGCTGGCTCACGGAAAATCTGAGCTGGCATTATGCCTTCTTCGTCAACGTGCCGGTCTGCGGTCTGCTCTTGCTGCTGCTGCTGCTCGGCCTGCCGCACGAGAAAACGAACTGGGTCTATTTCCGCGAGGCGGACTGGTTCGGGATCGTCGGCATGATCCTCGGCCTGGGAGGACTGACGGTCGTGCTTGAGGAAGGGCACCGTGAAGAATGGTTTGAATCGACGTACATCGTCCGGCTGACGATCATGACCCTGATTGGTTTTGTCATGCTGGGTATCGGACAATTCAGGGCCGCCAAGCCTGTGCTTAAGCTGCGGATCGTGATGAATCGACAATTCGGCAGCGTCGTCGTCATGGCGCTGGCGCTGGGCATGGTGATGTACGGCTCGACCTTCGTCATCCCGCAATTCCTCGCGCTGATCGCTAACTATAACGCCCTTGAGACGGGTCAGGTGATTTTCCTCATGGGTGTGCCTGCCTTCCTACTGATGCCCGTCATCCCGCTGCTTATCCGCGTCGTCGATATCAGGATCGCCGTTGGCACAGGCCTTGCGCTCATGGCCGCCAGCTGCCTCGTCAACACCAGCCTCACCGCGGAATCTGCCGGAGAAGCCTTTACCGCCGGACAGTTACTGCGTGGTGTCGGCATGATCCTCACCATGCTGTTCCTGAACCAGGCCACTATCGCTTCGGTCAGCAAGGAGGATGCCGGTGATGCATCAGGCATCTTCAATGCCGCACGAAATCTCGGCGGGTCGTTCGCTTTGGCCGCCCTGGCCTCCTTTCAGGACCAGCGAATGTCGCTCCATAGCCGACGGATGGAAGAGACCCTTTGGGCAAACGACCCAAGGTTGCAGGATTATCTCGCCGGCATGACCAGGACGTTCGGCCAGATGGACGCCGCCCTTCAGTCGCTTGCCGGGACCATTCAGCAGCAGGCCTTCATCATGACGTACAATGACATTTTCCTGGCGATGGCGCTTGCGACACTAGCCACGCTTCCACTCGTTTTGTTCCTGCGCCCGCTGCCTAAAGGGCAGTCCATGGCGATGCATTGAGGCTGCGATGATAAACTTCAGAGGTCTCGTTCTCGCCCCCTTGCTGCTCGGCGGATGTGTCGTTGGCCCGGACTACGCCGGACCGCCGGGGTTGGATCGCGCCGCCCCCCAATCCAAGTTCGTGCGCCAGACCGCGAGTACGAGCACCAATGACCCCGCAGTTGCTGAGTGGTGGACGGCCCTTCAAGATCCGGTCCTGAACGAGCTTGAGCAACGCGCACTTGCAGCGAATCCGTCGATCGATGTCGCCCAGGCGCGACTCCGTCAGGCGCGTGCATCCGTGCGCCAGGAGCGCGCTAACCGCTTTCCGAAAGCTGGGGCACAAGCGACCGGAATCTTCGCCGACCTTCCCGGGATCGATCTGCAGTCAGCTCAGGGGAACGGCGCAACGCCCCCTTCCCAGGACGCGGATTCCTCTCTCCAGTTTTTCAATCTCGGCCTGAACGCAAATTGGGAAATCGATTTTGCGGGAGGCCAGATCCGAAAAATAGAATCCGCTAACGCACTAGCCGCAGCGGCGTCCTACAACGCGGCAGATGCACACGTTCAACTCGCAGCCGACGTTGCGCAAAGTTATACGAATCTGCGGGACCGGCAGCAGCGCGCCGCTGCACTTCGTGGGGGGCTGGACCTGCAGAAGCAGCAGCTAGGCCTCGCTCGGCAACGCTTTCAGCAGGGCACGGTGCCGGCCTTTGCCATTGGTCAGGCGAACCGCGCCATTCAGGCTACCAACGGCGATCTCGCTACGGCTGAGGCGGAGATCGGAATTTATCTCAATGCGCTCGCCGTGCTTGCAGGGGAGGCGCCAGGGAGGCTCGATTCCTTGCTGGCTATCCCGCGTGACGTCCCCTTGCCACCACAGGTCGTCGCCATCGGCGATCCCGCCTCTCTACTTCGCCGTCGACCCGACATACGCGCCGCCGAGCGCAATCTGGCGGCCACGACCGCCCGGATTGGCGTCGCTGAAGCAGCGCGTTTTCCCAAGATCAGCTTTATGGGGATCCTAGGCATCGGCGGAACGTCTGTCGGAGACCTGGTCGATCTGGGAAATATCTCCAACATTGCCGTGCCCCAGCTACAATGGGGGTTGCTCGATTTTGGACGAACTTCGGCCCAGATAACGCAAGCGCGCGCTGGACGAGACGAAGCTGAGGCACAGTATCGACAGGTCGTTCTAGGTGCGTTCCAAGACGCCGAGAATTCGCTCGCGCGCTTTGCACAGCAACGTCGCAATGTGGCAGCGCTCGCCGAGATCAAGCGATCGGCCGACGAGTCAGACATTTTGACACAACAACGCTTCCAGCGACAGGTGATTTCCCGCAGTGACGCACTCGAGTCCGGTCGTCAGAAAGTGCTTGCTGCATCAAACCTTCAAAGCGCTGTTGCGGCTCTTACGGCAAGTTATGTCGCCATCCAAAAATCACTAGGACTCGGGTGGCAGGAATCGACCTATCAAGGATTGGCACCCGATGCCTCGCCCAGGTCTCTCGGAACAACCAAGTAGTTCATCAGCCAATCCCGCCCGTGCGGCCCTTGTATTGCTGACGTACAGGAATGTCGGCATCGACAAGCGGGGTGCCAGCCGCCTTGCTTCACCTTTCGCCAAACGGGTCTTCAGCTTTAGGGCGCGACCCTGCCGGGCACGGCTCTATCGGCGCGATTGCGCCGACCAAGCCACCGTGCCGGCGTCTCGGCCCTGAGGGGTGACGATCCTCGCGTGAGGTGTGCCACGTGGCACACCCGCGGACGCGCACGGCGCGAACGATCCTCGATTGGCGTCGACGCCCTCCCCCGGAGGCCATCCGACGCGGGGAACACCAAGGGCTGCTGCCCTTTCGTTCCCGAAGGAAAATAGACAGCCCCGTGTGGTCCGCCAAGCGCGGCACCCGCCACCCTATGGGGTGTCGGCCGCGCTAGGCGGCCTGCCCGCACCAGGCCGTCGATTTTCCTCCTCCCTCCCCATCCCGCTCCTCGCCGGAGAGGCAGACCCGGTTGCTGCGGCAACCGGCTTTCAGCCTCGAAGGAAAGGAGACAGGACAATGACTTACACTCGATACAAGGGCGACCCGTATTGGAAGCGCGCGAAGACTGACGGGACCAGCGCGGACGGCATTCCCTACGCCAAGGGCGAACGTGTTTTCTTCTACCCGCGCACCGGCGCGACCTACGCGGGCGACGGCGCGACACGCGCATCGGTCGAGTTTGACGAACTCGCAGCCCTCGAAGGCTGACCCCCTCCCCATCACCGAACTTAACTCAGATCAGGAGTTTTCAATCATGGCTATCACCTATCCCAAACTGTCGCAGCTTCGCCTTTCCCCGCTCAATCAGCGCTGCGTGAAGCCGTCCGCCATCGAGAGCATGGCCGACGATATCGACGCGCACGGCCTCATTCAGAACCTTGTCGCCTACGAAGAGGACGGGCTGTTTTGGGTTTTTGCCGGAGGACGCCGCTACCGGGGCTTGAAGCTGTTGGCGAAGCGCAAGCGGATCAAGAACAGCGACACTTTTCCCGTCGAGGTGCGGGACAAGAGCGAGGCCATCGAGCTTTCTCTGATCGAGAACGAGCAACGCGAAGACATGCACCCCGCCGACCGTATCCGCTCCTATGGAGCGCTCCGCGATACCGGCATGTCCGCCGAGGATATCGCCGCCCGGTCCGGTGTGGCGGTCAGCTTCGTCTATAAGATGCTTCGCCTTTCCGCGCTTGCACCGTCGTTGATCGACCTTATCGCCAAGGATCAGCTATCGCTCGACGCGGCGCGCGCGCTTACCCTCACCGACGATCACGACCAGCAGATCAAGGTCTGCAAGGCGGCGAACGGCCAAGCCCATACCATCCGCCGGATGCTCACCACCGAGAAGGTCGCGACCACCCACGGCGCATTCCTGTTCGTCGGACGCGAAGCCTATGAGGCCAAAGGCGGGACCATCACGCCAGACCTGTTTTCGCAGGGCGACGCCGGTTATGCCGACCAGCCCGAGCTGGTGCAGGAACTGGCAGAGGAAATGCTGGACGGCATCGCCGCCGAATATCGCGCGATCGGTTGGCACGAGGTTCGCGCCGAACTGGACCGGCCCCACGACCTTTACATGAAGGGCAGCATCTATCCGGCGACCCGCGAGCCGACCGAGGCCGAGCGGCTTGCCGCGATCGATACCGAGATCGAGGCCATTGCCGAGGCCGAGGGCGCGGACAGCGAGCGCATCGAACCGCTATCCGACGAGCGGGACGCGATCACCGGAGGCCTTCGCGGCTTCAATGCCGAACAGGTGGCAATCGGGGGCGTGGCGCTTTGGGTTTCCCACGACGGTTCGCTCGGCAGGAGCTTCTATCGTGCCAAGGCCGAGCCTAAGCCCAAGACCACCAGCGACGGCCCGGCTCCGCTCTACAGCAACAGCCTGTTCGCGGACCTGTCGCGCATCAAGACGCAGATCGTGCAGGAAGCCGTTGCCGCCGACCCGGCGCTGGCGTTGGATATCATGCTGGACAGCCTTGCGGGCCAGTTGCTCCACGGCGCGCACAACTTCCAGATGGCGCTTGAGGTTCAGGCCAAGACGGTTGCGACCGACGTTCCCGACGAGCTTATGGCGACAAGCGATGTTCGTCCGGTTGAGGAAATGATGGCGACCCGGTTCGCATCCATCCCCGCCGAAGGCCGGTTCGAGGCCATCCGCAGCATGGAGGCCGACGACAAGATGGCGTTGCTTGCCGGGCTTGTCGCGATGACCGTGGACGGCACGGTGTTCGCGGGCGGTTCCCCCGGGACCCGGCATCACCATTTCGAGCAGATCGCGCGCGCGAGCGGCGTGGACATCGCCGCGCGTTGGTCCGCACCCATCGGCCTGTTCGACAAGATGCGTCGCGCGGCGATGATTGACCTGTTGCGCGAGGAATGCGGTGCCCCCAGCGCCGAGAATTGCGCGAGCATCAAGAAAAAGGCGGACCTTGCCGTCAACGTGTCGGGACGACTTCCCGGCAACTGGCTTCCCGCCCCGATGAAGATCGGTGCGTTCGACCAGCCCGAGCGCGACCCGGAGAGCATCGACCCAGACATAGACGGCGACGGCATCGAGGGTGTCGAGAATGACGAGATGGCCGACGACGAAATGGCGTGAAGTTTGGGGGGCCGGTGTTCATCGGCCCCCTTCCATCACCATCACGCCTACGTGCGGCCCCGTCGCCAGCGCGCCCGCCCTGCCTTCTGCAGGCGGGCGCGCCTGCGTTTCCTGGCGGAACCGCGCGGCGCCGCCCGACCAAGGCCGGGCGGCGCCTGGGCGACTTCACGACAATGTGACCGATCGAGTCAGGGAATTATCGTCAGACGGTGCGGGGATCGGGTAGAATGGCCTCGACTGGCAGTGGACGGATGTAGCAGCTCCCCCGCAATCTCGCCGGTCAAAGGAGGTGAATTGGATTGACAACATTCGAGACCATCATGGTCGTGTTGGCTGCATTTCGCTGGTCGTCGCGATCGTCACGTTGGGGAAAAAGTAATTCGACCCTGACGGGGGCGGGGGCCTAGCAGGGTTCCCGTCCCTTTTTTTCGCTACCATAAAGTTTGAGCCCGCCGAGTAGCAGCTCGACGGGCTCAGGATGGTGCATCGGACTAACGTCGATACGAGACCGACTCCGATATACGCCTTTCGGGCTTAACAACCAATAGCAGGATGGCACTTCATCCTGAAACGGGGCGGGACAGAATGAGCGAGCAGACCGAGAACAGCATTAGCATGATCGAGCTGGCGACCGAGCTAACCGCCGCATGGCTCGGAAACCCCAACACGCGCGTCGAGGCCGACGCCGTGCCCGCCTTCCTCGCCGCCATCCACGCCGCGATCGTCCAACTCGACGCTGGCACGGGATCGGGACAGGCCGCGCCCAATGCTACGCCCGAGGGTGACGTCCAGCACATGCCGGCAGTCACCGCCCGAAAGTCGCTCGCCTCGCCGGAGCGGATCATATCGATGATCGACGGCAAGCCGTATCGCACCCTTCGTCGCCACCTTTCCACGCACGGCCTCACCCCCGACGAGTATCGCGCGCGCTACAATCTGAAACCCGATCATCCGATGGTCGCGCCTGCTTACAGCGAGGCGCGCCGCGCGATGGCGAAGAAGATCGGACTCGGCCGCAAGCCGGCCTCGCCTCCCCCGTCGCCAGCACCTGAGGCAGCGGCGCCGAAGCCGCGCCGGCGCAAGCTCAGCGTCTCGGCGACGGGCTGACGACCCGCTGCCGGTGTGCCACGTGGCACACTTGACCCCGCTGACGCCGCATCGAGCCGGGCGAGCAGATCGCCCAGGGCGCGACGGCGATAGGCGTTGAACCAGCGCCTACGTCGATGCTCGGCCGCGTCATGGATCATGTGGCACCGTTGGCAGAGCGCGGCGAGGTTTCGGGCTGTATTGTCGGTCGGATCATGGTTCAGGTGCGCGCACGCGATGTAGACCCGCGTGACGCGCACGATCGCCGCCACACCTGCGTCAGGGGCTCGCACGCGCCGTCCCCGCCCGTCGCGCCACTGGCGGCGATCGGCGTCCCACCAGCGGCCATCGCCGAGGTGGAACACCCGCTGACCATGCGGACGCTGGCAATGCTCGCAGCGCCCTTTGGCGCGGCCGAAGCGGATCAGCTTCGACAGCTCGGGCCAATCGATTGGATAAAGCCAGCGATGTTCGGCCATGATCGGCATGACGATTCTATGAGTCAGCCAAGTCGAGAACGGAAGCAGAAAATCGACCCGCAATCCGCCACTCCGATCAGCGGACCACCCGTGCCGAGTGGGCGTGATTTTAGAGGCAGTCCGTCAGTCTCTTCCTATCGTGAGGGACGCAGCGCGCCGCCTCAAGGATCGGCGGTTCCCCCCAATTTGCTGCGCAAATCGGCTCCCCCGCTGCCCGGCACGCCGGCCCGCTGCGCGGTCCTGTGACCCGGCGCGCTGCGCCCCTCCCGCTAGGTGTCGCCAATCACGGCAACACGGAGGTTTCCATGTCCCATCATCGTTTGTTCGAGCAGCTCGCATTCGAGCGCGCGCTTGGCATGGCCGCGATCAATGCGCTGGCACAGGCTATCGTCGACAGTGACCAATTCCGAGCCGAGGGCCGCGACCGTGACCCGCTTCACTTTTGGGTCCTCGCCGGCGAGCTTGAAGACGTCGTGCAGGATCGCATCCGGGACGTGCTGGATGGTCCGGGCATTGCCGCGATCGAGCGCGGCGAGCTGTTCCATCAGCCACGTGTCGTCGAGCTGGTCTTTGCTGCTCGCGACGCACGTAACGCGCCCTCGTAACGGGGGCGCGCTTGCGCGCGAAAATGCCGTGCGGAGATCCGCACGGTGTTTCTGTGCCGCCCGATCGCCGCGACGATCGGCGCGCAGGGGAACGCCAAGGGCGCTGCCCTTTCGTTCCCGAACGACAATCGACCGCCCGAGTAATCCGCCAAGCACGGCACCCGGCGCTCCGCACCGGCCGCGCTAGGGCGGCTCGCCCGCGCCAGCGGTAGATTCTCGCCCTCCCTCCCCATCCCGTTCCTCGCCGGAACGGCAGGGCCGCAGGCCGTGGCCTTGCGGCCCATGCCAGAAGGAGGATCAGTCATGCGTAATCCCGAACACCTCGACATCATCCGTCGCCTGAACGACGCCGCCCGCAGTAGGCCGGGCACAGCATCGATCGCGAACGTGACGATCGGCTTTCAATCGCTTCCCGACGCGGACCGCTTCGCCGCGCTCGCGCAGATTGTGAGCTTCACGCAATTTGACGGCAACAATGACCCTTATGGGGAGCATGACTTCGGGGCGATCTACCGCATAGCGACCGGGGAATGGACGCAGCAGCGGCCGAGTGACGAGAAGACCATTGCAACGACCGTGTTCTGGAAACTGGATTACTACGATAACAGCCTCACCTTCGGCAGTGACGCACCGTGGGACGAGCAGCGGACCAAGCGCGTGCTGACGATCATGCTCGCGAGTGAGTATTAAGGTTTGAATCTGGTGCGATCCGCGCTCGCAGGAGCGCGGATCGCGACATGACGGGGTTGCAGCGGGCCAGTGATTTGTTGAGAAATCACGCCGGAAAGCGTAGGGTTAATGTTGGAAGGAGAGGACGTGATGGGCGACATCGATCTTGAAGCGCTTCGCGGTCGTATCCGCTCGATGACCTTCGAGCGTGGCACTCCGGAGCAGATCGCCCTCTGGCGCGACGACGTTTCAGAGTCGCGGGCCAACCTCGTCATCGAGGACATGACGCCGACCGAGGCCGAGGATGCGATGTTCGCGCTGATGCTGGACGAGGGTGTGCCTCCCGCGCTGATGCCGTCGATCATCCTCGACCTCTACAAACCGGGAACCAGCCAGATCGCCGCTTAGCCTTGGCGAACGATCCATATACCTACCCCGGCACGGACACGCTCCGTAATCGGCTCGGGATTACCGATGATAAGACGCTGGCCGAGGCCGAGCGGCGACTTACGCAGGCGCGCGGCGCGGAGGCCGCGCGCTTGACCTTTCCGGCGACGGCGGACGGCTACCGCGCCCTCCATAAGCATCTCTTTCAAGACCTCTACGAATGGGCGGGCCAGGACCGCACCGTCGACACCGCCAAGGGCGGCGCGCGCTTCGCACACGTGCCCTACATCGCGCGCGAACTCGACAAGCTGTTTGCAGACGTGGGGGCGAAGAACGGCCTTCGCGGACTTCCTCGAGACGAGTTTTTCGACAGGCTCGGCAACCACATCAACGAGATCAACGCCATTCATCCTTTCCGCGAAGGCAATGGTCGCACGATGCGCCATCACGCCGCGCAGCTCGCGCGCGATGCCGGCCATCCGATCCGTATCGCATCGATCGACAAGACGGCATGGATGGACGCTTCGCGGCATGGCTTTCTGACCGGCGATCATCGTGGGATGACCGCGGTCCTCGCCGGCTCAGCGATCCGGCGCGACCTCGCGCCCGAGGCGCGCATCGGCCCCGCCGGTATCGCCATGCTCCCCCAGCGCGCGCCGCCCGAAGGGCAACGCTACCGAATGACGCTCGCCAAGGTGCGCGAAGAGCTGGAACGCTATCTGCCAGCCGCCCGCCAACAGGCGGCCGACCGGCTGCGCGGCTTGATAAAGGACGGTGCGCCGACCGCGACCATCGCGAACGCGCGCACCGAGCTTGCCTACGTCCGGCACGCCAAGGGGCCGGTCTATCAGTCCCACCTTCTCACCTATTTCGGTGTTCGACAGGTCGATGCTGTCATCACAAAGGAGCAATCACCGCTTGAGCGGGTGCGGGAGATCGGAGCCGCGCTAGGCGTGCAGATCAACTCCCAGCAGCCGGCGCAGCTCCAAAAGGCGGTCCGCTCCCTTGAGCGGCCCGCCCTGCCCCCCGGCCATTCGCCGGGACAAGAGCGGTTGGCCGAGCTGTTCCTGAAGAACACCCCGGAAAAGAACAACGCGGACCCGCGTCTCGCGCCCGCCCAGGCGATCGTCGACGCCGCCATAAAGACGGCGCGCGATCGGGGAGAGAGCGTCCGTATGGTCAGCACGATCGGGGACTCGACCCGCCAGCTCCTCGCCGATCGCATTAAGACGGGCGGTGCCCTCGATGCGGAGATCGGACGTGGCCCTGATCAGGCGGCAGCGCCCGTGCCCCCTAGCCGCGATCGGACCCGCTAGCGCACGGAGACGCCCTATCGGTCGGTCTCCGCTTCAGCGAAAGCCTCTACGATCTGCGCTGCCTGCTCGAAATCGTTCTTTGGGTTTGCCATCCCGCGAGAGTGCCTGACCTGTGGCGGATCAGCAATGACGTAGGTATTTGGCAAGGGTTGGGTGCCACATGGCACATCAGGTTGGGCAAGGGCCACGATGTTGAGGGTTGAATCATTAACCCCCAGGTCTTAAATGACCCCCTGGAACGACAGATCGGTTGAGTCGCTGAAAGGTGACGACAGCGTTCCCCCGCCCTCGCAAGAGGGTCCACGCGTGATGCGAGATAGGGGCAACCCTAAGCGGATATCGAGTGAACTTAAGGGGCGCCTCTGGCGCCCCTTATCGTTTGTACTGCCGACGCACCTTCTCACCGCGTAACGTCTTGTCGACGAGGACAACGAAGCGGATCTTGGTCATATCGCGTTCGGGCACAGCTTGGCCGACCGTAGGGCTATAAGCGCTTTCCACCCGAAGCCGCAGATCGCAACCAGACCCTTTCTCGGCCTTAGTAATCCTAAAAAACATTCGATAATCGGCACCGGCCGTACCCCCGGGCATGGTGATGCGAACGAAGTTGGATTCCGGCGTGAGGAATACAGCCGAGGTTGGCAGACCCTGTATGATCCCAGGCAATGCCTTGGATAGGTCATAGCGCACCTGGTCGAATACCCGACGCTTGTCGCGATCCCAGACATCGACATCTCCCCCAAGGTGTACCTGCGCATCGAACGTTTCGGAGAAGCAGTGGTTCGAAAACACAACGTCGATACGCACGCCCGCTGCCTTGGTGGCTGTTGGTACCACCAAGCTGAACGGCTCGAGATGATCGAAACCGATCTCTTGGCCAGCAACGGTAAGGGGATGAAAATACGACAAGATCAGCCGGCCTTCTTCGCGGTCGCGCGAATGCGATGGCCCGGTCGCTCGGGAGAGCGACGGGCCGCTTTAGCCTCCTCGCGGGCCTTCATCATGTCCTCGGCAATCGGGCCAAGCTTCTCGACTAGCGGTGCCAGATCATAGATGTTGCTGGTCTGCCCACCGAGGCGATTGTGGCGTGCCACACGGCGGATAAGGCCTTCGGATTCCAGTCGCCCTACCGCACGCTGGATCGTCTTTTCGGACACGCCGATACGCTCCCCCAATCGCTTCTTCGATGGGAACGGCATATCCTCGTTTTCCCACCAGTGATCGATCATCTGGAGCAACACGCTGAACTCGATCGGTCCGACGTGCAGACGTACCAGCGCTCGCAGCAAGACGGACGGGATAAGGGTGAATCCCGGCTCCAGCACCTTCTTGGTCCACCGCTTTTCGAAGCTCTTGGCTTCAGGGGGAATTGGAGCGGCAGGCCGAAGTGGCACCACCTTTTCAGTTTCTGACGACATTGCTTGCATCTCCGCGTTCATAGAGGCTAAATGCCTCGTACGCGGCACGATTTAAAGGTCCGCGGCGGGTCGACCCCCGGGACTTTAGTGTCCGCCCCCCAGGTCATCGTTGCCCTTGAGCCCTGGACCTGTATGACCCGCGAAGCAGTACGCGTGTCCATCCAGCATGCAATCGCGCAGAACGCGATCAGAGTACATAGTGGGTCCTGGTCAGGTTTGACCTGGGGGTCAGCGTGAAAACGTACGCTATCGCGCAGCTCGCCATCGATTCTTTGCCCCTCCGTTGCGACGTTGGTGGGCCAGGCGCAGGCCCACCAACGTCATTCCTGCTTCAAGGCACCGATCGTATCGCCTCGGCCATGCCGAGAACGACCCGTTCGAAAACGACCGGTGTCGATAGTGCAGCGTCGACATCATGCGCCCACTCTGGGGTGTTCGCCGTCCAGGCCATAAGCCGGCTCGAACCCACTAAGCCCAAATGCTCGGCAAAATAGGCGTTGAGGATAATAGCCGGGATCATACCCCGGATCAGCTCCTTGTCCTTCGGCCAGATCGTCGCCGACAGATCAAAGAAGCGCGCGAATGCCTGAATGCGACCAACCGCCGCCAGATCCCGGAGGGTTTCCTTTATGGGACCAGACGGCAAGATATAAGCTTCCCCACCATATTGAAGGAGGGTTTCCGCAAGTCGGAGAGCATCGTCGATCCCGATCGCCGCCAGTGCGTCACGCAGCGCGTTGCTCGCATCGCCGGCATATCCCGGTTCGCTAAGCCAATACGTTACCTTGTCGATCTTATCGCGCAGTACGCGATCGAGGATTTCGTCGCGATCGGGCGGGACGATGGCGACATGGTCATCTCGCACATCGATGATGCCGGCATCCTGAAGGGTCTTCAACTCGACCGCGAAACGCGGGTGAAGCGCGTCCTTGCCGAACACCTCTTCCGGCGTTCCCTCGAACACCATCGCCAGCGTGTCGGGTTCGAGCCGGGCATATGGGCGCTCGCCGCCATTGATGTTGAGAAGCACACCCGGGACAAGCTTCTCGCGCAGTCGTTGGCCCGGCCCGGAGCCTCGTCGGATCGCCGGATCGTGACGAAGCATCGCAGCGGCCGTGAACTGATAGGGAAAGACGTAGCGATACCATCCAGCGGGAACATCGCCGGCAGGCGCTTCTTCCCTGGGCTCCCGATTGAGCCAAGCCCTGACCGGAGCTTCGCACGGGGCCGGCAACGCTTCTAACAGCCGGCGCCGGAAGGTTTCCGGGTCACAATGGCGCTCTTGTTTCTTGAGAGCGCTAGTCATGTCGTGCCAGTCCCGAAAACCGCCACCGCGGGCCACGGCGTGCTGCGACTTGCGCAATGGATACGCAAAACCGCTGGTTTTCATAATTCTATCGAGCGAATTGGCGCGCTGTTTTGCACCGTCGATTGTCGAATACATACGCATCTCCTTCTCGGCCAGACAGAGACGCGCTGCTCGTCTCCAACGGCCGGATCAGGGTGCGGACGCAGGAGCATTCAAAACTCGTTGGACCATGAGATCCTTCGCCAAGGCAGCGGCCGTGCCAACGGTGGTGACACGGCTAACAGGTAGGATCATCCATCCAGGCCGGCAAGGGCTATGTCGCGATCGGTATCTCCCCGATCCGTGTTGTCCAGGCCGGGCTCTTCTGTGATCGCTTGGTATCGAACGATCGCGCCCCGCATCCTTGTGCGGCAAGGATGACGGTGTTTCGCCCGAACCGGTCGTTGAGCCCGTCCATCGCGGCTAGCAGTGCCGGTGCCTTTGGGTCCGGCACTGCGAAGAGGTCAGTCTGCCCCTGCCCTTCCGGCGTCAGATCCTCCAGCAGCACTCCGCATTTCGTATAGACGCCTCCCGGCTGAAACATCGCCTCCATCATCTTCGCTGCGATCCCAATGATGACGCGGGGATCGTTGATTGGGGGAGATAGCCGCGCCGATCGCGACGCCGATGGTGGGTTGGCACGGTATCGAGACCCATGCGCGAACGCGATCAATTGGCTCGCCGCCAGCCCTTGCGCTCGTATCTTTTCGGCCGCTCGCGCAGCGCGCCGCGCCATCGCCTCGCGCAGCTCGTCGAGCGCGGTGACAGGCTCGGATCGAACAGGCGCTCCGCGCTAACATAGAAGTTGGAGACGTCGACGATCGCCCACGACATACCGTCTAGCGCCGGTAGTCGCGGACGCCTGTCCGCACGACGCTCCATATTTCCACGCCTTCGGCCGACGTCGGTTCGTAGCATTGCTGGCTGTTACGGGCCTCGTGGAATGCGCCGCCGCGTCGCTCGACGAGCTGGCGGCAAACGAAGCTACCATCGACGATCGCTATCACAATATGCCCTTGTGCAGGGCGGGTGTCGCGATCGACCACGACTACATCGTTATCGTAGATCCCGGCCTCGATCATGCTGCTGCCGCTGATGCGGAACACGAAGCTCGCGGCCAGATCGAGCCTCAACAGCTCTATCAGGCTTATCGCGTCGTCCTGCCAATCTTGGGCAGGGCTTGGAAAGCCGGCGCCCGCAGCGCCGACGATCCGTAGAAGAATCCCCGTCGGCACCTCGGCGATCGGCACCGGCTGCATCAGTGGCAGCATAGTGATTCCCTTCGCGCCCCTTGTAGCGCCCGATGGAACGGAAAGGGAACACGCAGATGCTCCGTCTGGCTCATTGTGTTGAAGCACGCGCCGTCCGGAAAACGGTCGTATTCTGGACACCGTATAGACGCTGGACGCAGCGAACACCGTCCCAGCTGTAAACGACCACGCTAAATGGCGGCATTCCGATCGCGATATTTGTCAGCCCAC
>JAPKCG010000098.1 GCA_028823055.1 Sphingomonas bacterium | reverse complement strand
CCAGGTCGCTCGTCTGTTGCTGGATATTCTTTGGATCGAGGATCGGTTCGCTTGGCGCGGCCGTATTTTTGGCGGTCATGTGGCTCTCTTGGATCAGGCGGCTCTGGCGGCCGGCGGTTTGCCGCGTTCGAGGAACGCGATCAACCCGCGCTCGGTACGGCTGAGATGCCGTTTGGCGCGGGGGAGGCGCAGCGCCTTGCGGAACTTCGCCTGTCCTTTCTTAACGACCGCGATCAAGGAAGGATGCACATAGCTTTTACGCGCGATCGCGGCCGTGTTGCCGAGCCGGGCGACGACGGGTTCGAGCATCCGCTTCAGGCTGAGGTCGCTTTCCGCCTGAGCCAACGCCTCGAACGCCGCCACGCTCGCGGCCCAAGTGCGGAAATGTTTCGCGGTGAAGTCTTCGCCCATCGCTGCTTTGATGTACGCGTTGACATCGGTCGAACTGACCGGGTGCGGTTCGCCAGCATCGTCGACCCAGGCGAAGAGATGCTGCTCGTCGAGGTCGTGCATCTTCTTGACGAAGCTGGCGAGCGCACGGTCGCTGATCTTCAGCTCGCGCATCTTGCCGGATTTGCCCTTGTAGTGAAGCTTGAGCGTCCTGCCCTTGAGCTTGGCGTGGCGCTTGCGCAGCGTCGTCGCCCCGAAGCTTTCGTTCGCACTGGTATAGGCTTCGTTGCCGACGCGGATTTGTCCGCTGTCGAGCAGGCGGACGACTGCCGCGACCGCGCGGTCTTTGGTCAACTTGCGTTTGCGCAAATCGCTTTCGACCTGCTTGCGCAATTTGGGCAGCAATTGCCCGAACTCCGAACAGCGTTCGTATTTCGCCGCATCCTGCGCTTCGCGGAAGCCGAGATGATAGCGATATTGTTTGCGACCCTTTTCGTCCCAGCCGACGGCCTGGATATGGCCGTGCGGTTTCGGATTGAACCAGGCGTCCGAATAGGCGGGCGGCAGGCCGATGCCGTTCAACCGATCGATTTCCTCGCGGTCGGTGATACGATTATCTTTCGCATCCCAATAGCCCCAGCCACCACGGACCTTGCGGCGCGTAATGCCGGGTTTCGAATCGTCGGAATAGACGATTTTCGCTGCCATTCGATGCTCCTGCGTAACGTCCGCAAAAAATGCTCGGTGCGGCGCTTCGTTCCGGAACGGGCGTTGGGGGGCGTTGGTTGACGCTTCAGTCCCCCCGATAAACCCAAGGAGCTACCATGACCGACCTAAGCAAAGCGCGTATCCTGATGATCGCGACCGATGGTTTCGAAAATGACGAATTGTTCAAGCCGCGCCAGGCGTTGATCGAAGCGGGCGCGACGGTGACGCTCGCCTCGATCAAGACCGATGAAATCCAGGGTGAGAAGGCGGGTGAGAAGGCCGACAAAATCAAACCCGACATGACCATCGACGATGTCGATACCGAGGATTACGACGCGCTCGTCCTTCCCGGCGGCGTCGGCAATCCGGATACGATGCGGATGCAGGAGCGCGCGACCGACATCATCACCGAATTCATGGATGACGACAAGATCGTCGCAGCGATCTGCCACGCGCCGTGGTTGCTGGCCGAGGCCGACGTCATTGACGGTCGCGAACTGACGAGCTGGCCCTCGATCCGCACCGATCTGGAAAACGCGGGTGCCACGGTCGTCGACAAGCAGGTCGTCGTCGACGGCAATCTGATCACCAGCCGCAACCCCGACGATATCCCCGCCTTTAACGAAGCGATCATGAAGGCGTTGAGCGAAGAGCTGACCGCCGCCTGAAAGATCGTGCAGGTCAGGTCGTGACGGGTGTTGCGACCTTGCGGATGGGGCGAAGCGTCGTGGTGGCGCCTTCGCCCCGTTTGCGTTTGAGGTAGGAATCGAGCCCGATCTGCGCGCCGATGAGCATGTAGATAAAGGGTTGAAAGGCGATGCCGACAAATGCCGCGCCGAGCAGATAGATGAGCTGACCCGATTGCAATGCGGCGGCAAGCTGACCTGCCCAGGCATAGGGGTCCGACGGGTCGCGGTGGCGACGGCGGAGGATTTCCATTCGGAACACGCCGGCGAAATTGATGATCAACCATATCAGCAGGCCGGGATAACCCTGCTCCCCGAGCATCTCGAAATAAGCGCTGTGATAGGCGCGCGCTTCATCGGTCGCGATCCCCTTCGCCCCGCCATCGGCATCGCGCAGTTCGTAGCGCACCTTGTTCTGGATATAGGCGTTGAACCCGCCGCCAAAGGGATGCTGCTTGGCGTAGCTGATCGTCCACCCCCATACCGCAAGCCGTGTCGACGCCGACTCGTCCGCCTTGTGGTCGGAGATCGTGTCCATCCGCTTGGTAAAGGACGACGGCAGCAGTGGGATTGCGGCGACGCCCATGATCGCAATTGCACCCGCAAAGGCGAGTTTGTGCTTCGTGAAACGAAACATCAGCACCGCAAGCAGTCCGATGCACAACAGCCCGGTGCGCGCGGACGTGCCGACGGGGATCAGCAGGCAGGACAGGATCAGCGCATAGCCGAATGCTTTTACCCGCCAGTCGGGGGGAAAAATCGTGCCGTATTTCAGAAACCACAGGATCAGCGGGATGATCGCGATCGCGACCGCGGAGATCGTGCTGCCCTCGTACAGGCCGCTATTGTTGGTGACCATCAGGTTGAGCTCGCCATAACCCCCGCCGCCCATCGCGGTCTTGACCCCGCCGACAATGATGATCGTCGCGACCGCGAGTGTCATGAACAGCAAGAGCGCCTCGATCCTGAGCTTCGTGCGAAGCGTGAAGGGCAGGAATGCCGCGAAGGCGAGTGCTTTCCAGACCCATGCCCATTTATCCGCGGCCTCGACCGGGAAATCGGCGGACATGGTGGTCAGCCCGCAATAGACCAGGAGCAGGAGGATCAGCCCCTGTCGCGGCGCGAACCGGACATCGGCCTTTTTGTCGAGCAACAGGAAGCCGCCCACCGCCAGCGCCACCGCCATCAGCGAGATCGGCACCGAGTTCAGCAGATAATAGGTCAGTCGTTGCGGCGCGACGATGTCGATATAGACATAGGTCAGCACCCATAGAAACGGTCGTTTGGCCCCCACCGCGAACATCGCCGCGAGGAAGCCCAGAAGCATCATGTCATGCACGGGGCCAGCGACCCTTTCGCGTGTCCGGGTCGATGGTCGATTCGTCGTCGACCTCCGGCCGTTTCAGCAATCGCCACACCGCGATCAGCATCAGGCCGTGCGTCAGCATTATGGTGAGATTGTCGATCATGGCGGATGTTCTAGCGGCTGCGGCTCCCTTGGGCACGCCGTCGATAGGCGGAATCGAGTTGACGCCGCGTTAAGCGAAAATGTGGCATATGGCGTGCGATGCGTATCCTCCATATTCTCGACCACGGTCTACCCGTCCAGAGCGGCTATACTTTTCGCACCCGCGCGATCCTGAAGGCGCAAGAGGGCAAGGGCTGGGCAGTCGCCAGCGTTACCGGTCCTCGCCACGGGCCGGCCCCAGCGGCGGTGGAGATGATCGATGGGCTGACCTTTCACCGGACGCGGGCACCGCACGCGGCCGGGCTGATCGGGGAAGCACGCGGGATCGCGGGTTTCGCCCGACGAATAGAAGCGGCGGTTGATTCGTTCCGACCCGATATTCTCCACGCGCACTCGCCCGTCATCGATGCGGCTGCGGCCTGGATCGTCGCGCGGCGGCGCAAATTGCCGCTGGTCTATGAAATCCGCGCTTTTTGGGAAGATGCGGCGGTCGGCAACGGGACGGGTGTCGAGGGGTCGGTCAAATATCGCGCGATCCGCGCGCTGGAAACGCACGCCGCCAGACGGGCCGATGCGGTGGCGGTGATTTGCGAGGGATTGCGCGGTGACCTGGTCGCGCGGGGTATCGCCTATGACAAGATCGCGGTGTCGCCCAACGGCGTCGACCTGACATTGTTCGGCGCGCCGCCCGAACGCGATGTCGCATTGGCCGGGTCGCTGGGGCTCGACGATGCGGACGTCGTCGGGTTCATCGGCAGTTTCTATGATTATGAAGGGCTTGACGATCTGATCGCGGCGATGCCCTCGCTCGTCGCGGCCCGGCCCCGGGCGCGGTTGCTGCTCGTCGGCGGCGGGCCGATGGAGGACAGGTTGCGTGCGCAGGCCGCAGCATCGCCGGTGGGCGGCGCGATCCACTTTGTCGGACGCGTCCCGCATACCGAAGTCGAACGCTATTACGGCCTCGTCGACATTCTCGCCTATCCACGCAAGCAGATGCGGCTGACCGATCTGGTCACGCCGTTAAAACCGCTGGAGGCGATGGCGCAGGGCAAGCTGGTCGCCGCGTCCGACGTTGGCGGGCATCGCGAACTGATCGCGGATGGTGTAACGGGAACGCTGTTCCGGCCCGACGACCCTGCGGCGATCGCCGACGCGCTCGCAGGCCTGTTTGACGATCGCAGCGTCTGGCCGCATCGTCGTGAACGCGCACGGGAATTCGTCGAGCGCGAGCGTAACTGGTCGTCAAACATTCTGGGTTACGAACCAATTTACCAGCGGCTGATGATGGCCGCATCGCAGGATAGTTTATGGTCGCGTACAGCAATTCGAACCTGACCCGCTGGATACCCCCGGTTGGCGGCCTTGTCGCAGGAGTGGCGGTCGCCATCGCCGCATTCGCCTTGAGGACTTTATGGACTTTCTCGCGGAGCACGGCATGCCGCCGCTCACAGCCGAGGAACCCAGCGCGCCAGCCGTCGACCCCAAAAAGCGGCGCATCCTCGTCGTCGATGACGAACCCAGCATCCGCCGGCTAATAACCCGCTCCTTCGAACGCAAAAACGCCGCCCACGCCCTGTGCACCGCCGCCGACGGCTTCGAAGCCGGACTGCAGGTCGTCAAGTTCCGCCCCGATCTGATTATTCTCGATCTGATGATGCCCAATATCGATGGCTTCCGAGTCTGCCAACTCGTGCGCGCCAATCCCGAGACGCGGCATATCGGCATCTTGGTCATCACCGGCTATGCCGCCGAAGAAAATGTCAAACGCGCCATGGAATGCGGCGCCGACTCGTGGATGGCCAAACCCTTTGATCCGAGCGAACTCATCCAGCAAGTCGAATCGATCCTCGCGGCAAGCGATAAACGCGCCAAAAACATCTCACTAACGGCCTGAAGCCATGCGATCCCCCCTTCCCTTCCCGCTCTTTCCGCCACCTTCGGACGACGACTTGTCCGGCGATCTGCAATACCAGCTGTGGCTGCGCATCTTTTATCGCCTACAAGAAGGCGAGTCCATCGTCACCGCCGGTGCCTTCCTACGCGCGATGGAGGAAGAATACCAGGCGTTGACCCGCCGCACACCGGCTGCACGCATCTCCGCATTGCTCGAACGCAGCATCGCCAAGGTCAACCAAAAGCACCCCGAAACCTTTCTCTGCAATGGCGTGCAGAACGCCATCGCCGCCGCCTTTTGCAAAAATACCGAAAAATTGAATTGGGACGCCGGTGAAATCGAGGAAAAAGGAGTGGAAACGATTCGCCGTTTTGTCAACGCGCACATGCGCGGTTTCCTCTCCTATGTCGGTCTCGAAACCAGCAAACTGGACTTGGTCTCTTGCGTGCGCACCGCCGCGCGCCAGATCCGTCAAGAGCAACTGCCCCAGTCCGTGCAAGCGCTCGGTGAACCCACGGGCCCCGCGTCCAGCATTGACCCGTCGCCGTCTATATCTCCAGCCAACGACGAACTCGAAAACGCGCCGAGTCCCGAGTTGCAAGACGCCATCGCCGATGGCCTGGTGACGCACGACGAACTGCACCAACGCGAGCAACAACGCAGCGCGACTCGCAACGAGTTGAACCAGGAAGAAACCGCCAAAATCCCCGAGCGGCTCGACACCTACGCATGCCGGGGAATAATCACCTGGGGCGAGGCGGGCAATCTGCGCAAGATCAACGCGGAGCACGGCCCGTTACAGAGAAACGCCCGGCGATTCGTGCGCAAGCGCATCGAGAAAAAAATCCGCCCAGCCATCAACCTGACCGTGCTCAATCTCGAAGTTTTCGAAGCCCTGCAACGTATCCCTGAAGCCCGCGACCCCGCGCTACAGTTCCTCGTCCGCCACCGCCGACAGGTCCTCTCCGAGGGCGGCGCCGATCTGCAACCTTTGCTCGACGAGCTCGAAACCGATCCTGAATTGACCGACAACCTCTTGGCCTTAGCCGACCGCTGCGACCAGGAAATCAGCATGATCGCCCTGCGGCTTATGCCCTACGGCCCCTTGCTCGCGGCCCGAGACCACTGTACGGTAGAAGAAGGTTTCGTCGAGGAACTGCGCTCGCTCGAACGCGAAGACATCTCCGAGAGGCTCAACAGCCGGAGCGAAATGGTGCGCACCCGGCCGACAACTCAGATTATCGGCCTATTGCAACTAATCGACCATACCACGCGGCCGACGCCCTTCAGCCAAGAGCTGCGTATCTTCAAGATCTGCAGCCAGCTCGACGAACTGCACCGCACCGCCAGCGCCGAACAGGGCTACGCAGAGCTCGAACGCTTTCTCAAACGGCGCCTGCACTATCTCCATCCCGATCTGACGCGCTACGAGATCAAAGCCGCCGAGCGCCACATAGACAAAATCCTCAGCGCCAGACCAGCGGTGCTCGAAATCGTCGGCGAAGCGCAAAACGAGATCTCCATCCAACTCGACCTGGACGAAATCGAACGCGGGGTGCAAATCGCCCGAGTCGCGATGCGCGTAGCCGGCCGCACCCGCTACGTCCCCTATAAAATCATGCCGACGGAAACGACGCCAGGCAAACACATCATCGTCCATCGAGACCCGGCTTCGGGTGCGGTCGTGCCGGCACTCAAACGCGGCATCTGCCGCTATGTCGAGCGCGACGGCAATGGCTTCTGGAAATCGGCGAGTTAGACGGATTATCGCACTCGGATTACTCTACACCTGCCGTTGCAGCCAACGCTTCAAAACCTATGCCCCCAAGAGCAGGCTCTTCCGCGACCTCACCGGTCCGGCATGTCGATCTGCACCTGGGAACAGGTGCCTGATCGACATGGTGCCCGAGGAAAGGCTATCCAACGAGCTCGTCTAGGGTTTTATCAACGACTACCGGACTGCGCAAGGCCAAGCCGTTGCCCAACGGCCCCCCATCCCGGTCTACAATTCAACTGAGCAGGACGCGCACGTCCCCATCGCGTGCGGTAAACCCCGCAGCATCGAAATAACCCAATAGCGCCATCGCGTATTTTCGGTTGCTGCCGATCAACTCGCGAAATTGCGCCACGGTGATCTCACCGTCGGCTTGCAAATAAGCGCGCAACCGGTCCTGCACCAAAACCAGGGCTTCGCGATGGACCAACAACCCGCCTTCCAGAGACACCACGACCTCCAGTTCCTGCAAAGCCCGTAAAAGCGCCTCGACCTGCTGTTGTTCGACAGCCAACGCGCGCGCCAGCCCCGCGGCATCCGGTATGTCGGTGAAGGCCGTGGTATTCAACCGTTTCTCGATCTCCGTCCTCGTAGCCTCCTCCTCCGGTGTAAAACGGATGCCGTGGGAAGCGGCCCGAACCACAGCCCCATCCATCGCCACCCGACCTTCGTCGACTAGATGGCGCAATACGCAATCGAAGAGTTCGGGCTGAGCATAGCGCGCGCTCAAATTGCGCAGCTCCTCGCGCCTGAGCCCCGGCTTGAGCGGCTCACTGCGATGAAAATCCGCCAAGGCCGCCTCGATCCACTCACCCCATCGCCCGCGCACCGAGCTATGCAAAAGTTGGGCTCGCCCCTCGGAATCCACTCGCACCACCATCCCCGCCGCCACCAACTCGCCTAAAACCTCCTGCAACCGCTCCGGCCCGATGCCCAATTCGCCGAGTAAATCGCGCTCGCTTTTGAGTCGGTCGTCAACCGCCAGGATCCAGCGTTCGACCACTTGCCGCAACTCTCCGCACTCCAGTACTCGCAGATGATCGAGTAGATCGGCGTCAAAACGTCGGTGTTTGGCCGGATGCGGGTCGAGCACCGTCCCGCCGCCGATGGTCAACGCCGGCGAATAGCGGCGCAATACGAAACGATCGCCCCAAGCCGCCACCAGCGGCGCCTCCAACCGCAACTGTACCACACTCTCTTCACCCGGTTCGAGCGGCTTGCGCTCGGGCAGAACCACCCGCGCCATAATCTCCCGCGTCCCCAGGTGCAAGCGAACGCGAGTCCGCGGTTCGATCGACATCGGGCTCGACTGCAACAGCCGCAATCGCACATCGAGCATCTGCGTCGGGCGAAAGGCTTCCGGGGCGACCAGCAAGTCGCCGCGCTCGATTTGCCCTTGCTCAACGCCGGCCAGGTTTATCGCCGCCCGATCACCGGCCTGCACCCGGTCTACCGCAACGCCGTGTTCCTGCATGCTACGCACGCGCACCTCGCGCGCCTCGGGCATAATCTCGACCCGGTCGCCTTCCCCGAGGGATCCCGCCAGCACTGTGCCCGTGCAGACCAGGCCAAAACCCTTGACCACGAACGCGCGATCCACCGGCAGGCGAAATGGGGCGTCGGCGCGTTTGTCTTCGGTATCCCCCGCCAATGCCAACAACCGCTGCCGCAGCGGGTCCACCCCCTCGCCACTGAGCGCCGAAACCCGAAAGATCTCGGCGTCCTGCAAAAAAGTCCCGCGGGTAAAGTCGCGCAGTTCCTCTTCCACCAAGTCCAGCCAATCCTCTTCCACCAAGTCGACCTTATTGAGCACCATCACCCCGCGTTCGACCCCGAGCAGTTCCAGCACGTCGAGATGTTCCCTCGATTGCGGCATCACGCCGTCGTCGGCGGCGATAACCAATATCGCCACGTCGATAGTACTGACACCTGCGACCATCGTCTTGACGAAACGCTCATGTCCAGGCACGTCGATAATCGTCGCCGACTCACCTAGGAAGGCGAAACCCAGTTCAATAGTGATCCCCCGGGCCTTTTCTTCTGGTGCCTGATCGGTATCAGTACCGGTCAACGCCTTGACCAATAGGGTTTTCCCGTGGTCTATATGCCCCGCCGTACCGATGACTGTATGCGCCATAACCTCAGCTTTTCTGGATTTATACGGCCTTTCTGGCCATATTCATTAAAAGCTATCGCAAAAAAACCACCAGCCAAGCAAAACGAAATCGTCTCGGCGGTACTTTTTTGATAGTTTTTGCTCACTTTAAAGTATTGGCCCGACACTGCCGACACAAATGAAACGACGACTTCTAACCCTGTTGCCCAACGCGTTTTTCTCCCCGTTGATCGCGACACCGATCTCCGCGCAACAAGGGCTCAACGGCGTCCTGCGTTATGCCGACGGGAGCCCCGCGCCCGACGTTCGCGTGTTATTCTTCGATCCCGGCGATATCACACCGTCCTATCCGCGCATTTGCGCGGCTACCCTCTCCAGCCCCCATATCGCCACACAGGTCCTGCCACATATCTCAATCGACGAAGACCCGCTGGCGCTGATGGTCGAACCCCGCCAGGCCCAGCGAAAAAAGGTACCGCAAACTTCGGCCTCGACCTGGTG
>JAPKCG010000557.1 GCA_028823055.1 Sphingomonas bacterium | reverse complement strand
AAAGCACGGGGCGTTTGCCGGGTGCCTCGATCTTGATCTGGTTGCCCGAGAATGTCGCGCTTTCCGCATCGCCGACATACTGGAGACCTTGCAACGGCGCGGTTAGAACGACCGCAGGTGCATTCGCATCGCGCCGTAACTCGACTGTGAGCCCTTGATCCTTGAAGTCGACCAGAAGCGTCTGGTTATCGTCGCATCGATAGGGGTGACGGCCGGGTGTCCTGCTGGTCACCGCAGTGTCCGCAGCGTGGATCTCCTGCTCGGTCGGTGGACCCTTCCGGGGCTCCTCGGAACAGCCTGCCAACACCAGCACGATGCCCATGCCAAAACCCAAGCCAAGATGATGCATCGTCATCGCTGCCTCCGTGCCCCAGTGCGCGCAGGTCCAGTCCGGCTATTGGAAACCGGCACCGCCGACAGGCGCCGAAGCTGGCGATCGAGGCACCTGTCCGACTGCACGAGGCTTGCTTGAAGCCTGCGGCGCATCAGTGCCCAGAGCGGACGACCCAAGATGCCTGAGAAGCGCAGGCTATGGCGCAGGCGGGTTCCAGCGGGATCGCTTTCCAGCGCGTAAGATTCCTCGAACAGCAAGAACCTGGCGACGCCCGCCGTCCATGCGAACGCCAGCGGCTTATCGACGCGGATGATATCCGCCTTGGCCGTCACCGGCTTGTCGAGTCCGCCGATGCGGAACGTGTAGTTGGCATCACCGCCGCAGACCGCGGCACCGGAAAGCTGGATGAACGGCTTCCACTGCGGGTGGCCGGCGAAGTCCGTGAGGACCGTCCAGACACGCAGCGGGGATACGGAGAGTGTCGTTACATTGTCGATCGTCGTCATGAGCGAGCCCCCTTTCTTGAGGCGTGGGGGAGGGCACGACCGCCCTCCCCCACGATCATGCGGGTTGCGGGAGCGGTGAGGTATCGTCCGTGTCGTCGACCTTGACCGCCTGCTGCCCGAAGCGGGCGTAGAGCGTCGGCAGCACGAACAGCGTCAGCAGGGTCGCCGAGATCAGCCCGCCGATGACGACGGTTGCGAGCGGCTTTTGCACTTCCGCGCCGGCCCCGCTCGCGAACGCCATCGGCACGAAGCCGAGACTTGCGACGAGCGCGGTCATGACGACGGGGCGTAATCGCTGAAGGGCACCCGTATGCGCCGCTTCGGCGCGGTCCATGCCGGAACGGATCAGGTCCTGCACCGAACTGACCATGACAAGTCCGTTGAGGACCGCGATGCCCGACAGCGCGATGAACCCCACCGCGGCCGAGATCGAGAAGTCCATGCCGCGCAGGAAGAGCAACAGGACGCCGCCCACCAGCGCGAACGGCACCCCTGTAAACACGATCGCCGCATCGCGCACCGATCCCAATGCCCCGTAGAGCAGGAACAAGATCAGCACGAAGCAAGCCGGCACCACGAGCTGGAGCCGCTGGCTGGCTGACTCCAGATTCTCGAACTGCCCGCCCCATTCGAGGTAACTGCCCGCCGGCAGGCGTACCCCACTCGACACGGCGGCCTGTGCATCCGCCACCACGCTGCCGACATCGCGCCCGCGCACGTTTGCCTGGACGACGACACGGCGCTTGCCGTTCTCGCGGCTGATCTGGTTGGGCCCGTCGACGACGCCGATATCGGCGACGCTGGACAGCGGCACGTAACCACCGCCGGCTACAGGCACCTGCACCTGTTCGAGAAGCCCCAGATTGGCGCGCTCTGCATCGGACAGACGGATGACGACCGGGAAACGCCGGTCGCCCTCGAAGATCATGCCGGACTCGCGTCCTCCGAGCGTGGCGGTGATGGTGTCCTGCACGTCCTGGGCAGTGACGCCGACCCGCGCCATCGCGTCACGATTCACCCGAATGTCGAGCATCGGGAGCCCCGTCGTCTGTTCGACCTTCACGTCCGCCGCGCCTTGCGTCTTGCGCAGGACGCCGGCGATCTGTTCGGCGGTGCGGTTCATGCTGGTGAAGTCGTCGC
>JAPKCG010000556.1 GCA_028823055.1 Sphingomonas bacterium | reverse complement strand
CGCCGCTGCGAAGAGGCGGGCGTCGACATCATCCGCGTCAGTTGCCCCGATGTCGAAAGCACCGCGGCGCTCAAGCAGATCGTCCGCGCGAGCCGGGTGCCGATCGTCGCGGACATCCATTTCCATTACAAGCGCGCACTCGAAGCGGCGGATGCGGGGGCGGCGTGTCTCAGGATCAATCCCGGCAATATCGGCTCCGAAGCGCGGGTGAAGGAAGTCATCAGCGCCGCCAAAGCAAATGGTTGCGCGATACGAATCGGGGTCAATGGCGGGAGCCTTGAGAAGGATCTGCTTGAAAAATATGGCGAGCCTTGTCCCGACGCACTCGTCGAAAGCGCGCTCGACCATATCAAGATCCTGCAGGACCATGATTTCCACGATTATAAGGTCGCGGTGAAGGCGTCCGACCTGTTCCTCGCGGTCGCGGCATATCAACAGCTCGCCGAACAGGTCGATTGTCCGCTCCATCTAGGGATTACCGAGGCGGGCGGGTTTGTCGGCGGCACGGTCAAATCCGCGATCGGGATCGGCAGCCTGCTCTGGTACGGGATCGGCGATACGATACGCGTTTCCTTGTCAGCGGAGCCTGAGGATGAAGTCCGCGTCGGGTTCGAAATCCTGAAAGCGCTGGGCATTCGCAATCGCGGCGTTCGCGTCGTCTCCTGCCCGAGCTGCGCGCGACAGGGGTTCGATGTCATCCGCACGGTGCAGGCATTGGAGGAACGGCTCCAGCATATCCGCACGCCGATGTCGCTGTCGGTGCTCGGCTGCGTCGTCAACGGCCCCGGCGAGGCGCGGGAGACCGATATCGGCATCACCGGCGGCGGCGCGGGCAAACATATGGTCTATCTGTCGGGCGTCACCGATCATCACGTCCAGGATGCCGACATGATCGAGCATATCGTGAAGCTGGTCGAGGCCAAGGCGGCGGAGATCGAAAGCACGGCGGTCGCGGCGGAGCCCGTGGCGGCGGCCTAACGGTGGCGCCCGCGCCCGCGCCCTCGTCGTCGCGCATGGCGGTTGCGATGGGGGCCATCGGCATCGCCATCTATGCCGGGATGGACGCCATCATGAAGGGGCTGTCGATCGCGAGCGGCGCGTATAGCGCGGTGTGGTGGCGATCGATCGCGGGCGTGCTGATCGCGGGGTCGGTCTTTCTGGCGCGGGGGCGGCGGTGGCCGCGCGGCGCGGTGCTGCGCCTCCATGTCGCGCGCGGGACGCTGGCGGGATCATCGGTGCTGCTCTTTTTCTGGGGGCTGGCGCGCGTGCCGATGGCGAAGGGAATTGCGCTGACCTTCCTCGCGCCGGTCATCGCGATCTTCCTCGCGGCGGCGATGCTGGGGGAACGGATCAGGCCGCATGCGCTGCTCGGGGCCGGAGTCTCCGCGATCGGGGTGATCGTCATCGCCGCGGGCGAGGTCAGCCGCGATGCGTCGACCAACAGCGGGCTCGGCACGATCGCGATCGTCATCGCGTCGGTCCTGTATGCGGGCAATCTGGTGCTGCTCCGGCGGCAGGCGCAGGGGGCCGATCCGCTCGAGGTGACGCTGTTCACCAGCCTCGTCATCAGCATCCTGCTGCTCATCGGCGCGCCGTGGCTGTCGGGGTGGCCCGCCTGGCCGCAATTGCCCGTCATCGGGTTGGCGGGAACGCTGGGGACGATCTCGTCGCTGTTGATGGCCTGGGCCTATGCCCGCGCCGAGACGCAGGTGCTCGCGACGGTCGAATATAGCGCGTTCATCTGGGCCGGTGTCCTGGGCTATCTCGTCTTTGGTGAAATCGTGACATCATTCACGGTGGCGGGCGCCGCGTTGATCGTGGCAGGATGCCTCGTCGCGGTGCGCAAGCCAGCGCCCATCCCCCAGACAGAGGCTGCCCTATGAATATTCGTTTTGCGACCCCGACCGACGTGCCGACGGTGCTGCGCTTCATCCGCGACCTCGCCGACTATGAGCGCGAGGCGGACAAGGTCGTCGCGACCGA
>JAPKCG010000555.1 GCA_028823055.1 Sphingomonas bacterium | reverse complement strand
AACGGGCCGCATCGTTCGATCACTTTTTCAGGGGCGGGCCAGAGTTCAGCCGGCCCAACCAGGGTTGGTGCTCCGACATCACCTATATCCCGGTGCAACATGGCTTTTTGTACCTGGTCGCAATCATGGACTGGGCAACGGGAAATCCCCATGGGGTTTTCGGCACTCCGGTGAGCCTCTCCTGGCTTTTCAAGCATGTTGCTATCAAATCTCTCGGCGTTGAGGCGCTCCGCCTGCTAGGATTGAGATAATCGTTTCGCCAGCATACAAGGGAGATGGCAGGCATGTATGATTTGGTAATAGAAAACGCGACTATCCTCGATGGCCTTGGAAATCCTGGTTTTGAGGGCGCGCTCGCTGTTAAGGATGGGCGTATTGCGGAAATCGGCCCGACGGTCGGCGATGGCCGCGAGGTGGTGAATGCGGAAGGCCTAAGCCTCTCGCCCGGCATCATCGATCTACATACGCATTTCGACGCCCAGCTTACCTGGGATCCCTATGCAACCCCGTCGAACCGGCTCGGCGTGACCACCGTAGTCATCGGCAATTGCGGTTTCACTATCGCACCCTGCAAGCCGGAACACCGCGAGCGGACATTGAAGAACCTAACCCATGTCGAAGGCATGTCATTGGAAGCAATGCAGGCTGGGATCGACTGGGACTTTGAGACGTTTCCGGATTATATGAATTCGCTGGAACGCCGGGGGATGGTGCCGAATGTCGCTGCGTTCTGCGGGCATTCCTCGGTCCGCACCTGGGTGCTTGGCGACGATGCATCGGACCGCGCCGCAACCACAACCGAAGTCGCAGAAATGAAGACCCTGGTGCTGGAAGCGCTCGATGCGGGCGCGTGCGGTTTCGCAACCTCAACCTTGGAGCAGCACAATGGCGATGCCGGGATTCCTATGCCGTCCCGCCTTGCCGATGAACATGAAATGCTGGAATTAACCGGCGCCTTGGGCGACGCGGGGAGGGGCGCTTTTATGCTGACCAAGGGCATGACCACGACTGTGCCTTGGCTCGAAGAGCTCGCCGCAAAGAATGGGCGTCCCGTCATGATCGCTGCGATGTTTGTCGATCCCGGCGATCCGGACCGCGTGTTCCGCGAAATCGGTCAGATTGAGGAGGCCCGCGATCGGGGGCGGGAGCTCTGGTCACAGGTCGGCTGTTTCCCTCTGGGGATGGAATTCACTTTGGAGCATCCCTATCCGTTAGAGGCGCTGATTGGCTGGCGTCCGGCGATCGAGGCGGAGGGTACCGAAGCCTATAAGGCGGTTCTTGCCGATGCCTCCTTCCGTCAGCGCCTGAAGGACGAGATGAAGACGACAGGCGTGCCGAACCGGTTCTCCTCGAACAACTGGGACCATATGACCATAATGTCGGCGTATAATCCGGACCACCGTGATCTTGTCGGCAAGAAGGTCGGCACTCTGGCGCGCGAGGCGGGCAAGGACCCCTGGGATTGGTTTCTCGATTTTGGCCTCGCCGACGATCTCAAATCCATGTTCGACTGCCGCCTCTTCAATGTTGATGAAGACCGGGTCGTCGAGTTGCTGCGCAACCCTGCCGCTGCGATTGCCCTGTCTGACGCCGGAGCGCATCTTTCGTTCCTGTGCGATGCTGGGTTCGGCTTGCACCTGCTAGGGCATTGGGCCCGCGACCGGGGCGACCTATCGGTGGAATACGCGGTGCAGGCGCTAACCTCGCGCGCGGCGGATATCTACCGCATCAAGGACCGGGGTCGCTTGGTGCCAGGCGCATGGGCAGACCTGATGCTGTTCGATCCGAAGACCGTGGCGCGCGGCGAGAAACGCCGGGTAAACGACCTTCCGACCGGCGCCAACCGCATTGATACCCCGGCGGTCGGGTTGCATGGCGTCTGGGTCAATGGCGTGCGGACAGTGGACGGCCAGGGCGATAACCTCGGCGACTGCGGCACGCCCGGACAATTGTTGCGGGATTTTGCCGACGCTTCATGAACGCTGAACGAAAT
>JAPKCG010000554.1 GCA_028823055.1 Sphingomonas bacterium | reverse complement strand
TGCAGGCCGGGTCGTGGTTGATGGCGTTGGTGTTGACGGTCTTGATGAGCGCGATGTCGTCGACGACTTTCGCGGTGTGGGGGAGGAGTTCGCTCACCCAGCGGCCGCACTGACCGTGTTGCGTAAATTTGTATTTGGAAGGAGCGACCGGGAATTTCTTCTGGCCGCTGGTCATGGTCGACAAGCGCTGCCCCTTGCGGATCTCGTCGGGCAGGTCCTTGTTGAAATGCTCGACCAGGCCAGGCTTGTAGTCCCAGGTGTCGAGCTGCGAAGGACCGCCGTTCATGTGGAGGTGGATCACCGCCTTGGCCTTGGCGGCGGCGTGCGGCAAGCCAGGCAGGGCCGGGTGCACCTCGGAGGCGGCCGAGGCTCGGCCAGAGAGCGACTGGCCCAGTATCAAGGGCATGGCGATGCCGCCCATGCGCAGGCCGGACTGGCCGAAGAACTGGCGGCGGTTGAGGGTGAACTGGGCTTCGTGAATCATGGCGTTGATCAGTTGCGGACGATGTTCTCGTCGAGGTTGAGAATCAGGTTGGCGACCAGCGTCCAGGCGGCGAGTTCGGGGGCGTCTGCTCCGTCGGGCGGTTTCGAATCTCCGAAGGTGATCGCTTTGGCGGCCTCGGCAGGCGCCGCTTTGTACTTCGCGATCTGCTTCTGATAGTAGCCCCCGATCAATTCGAGTTCGTCGGCGGCAGGCGCGCGTGAGAGGACGACTCGATAGGCATAGTTTACTCGCCCCGCAGGTTCCTTCGATGTCGCCATCATACGCGTCGCCAGACCGCGCGCCGCTTCGAAAAACTGCACGTCGTTGAGCAGCTGTAGCGCCTGCAGCGGGGTGTTGCTGCGGTCGCGGCGGTAGCATGACGCCTCGCGGTTGGGCGCGTCGAAGTTCGCCATGAACGGTGCTGGCGCCGTGCGCTTGAGGAAGGTGTAGATGCTGCGGCGGTAAAGGGCATCGCCGTTGTCGCGCGTGTACTTGGCGGTGTTCGATCCGCGAAAGCCAACCGGCTCCCAGATGTTCGGCGGCTGATAGGTCCGCACGCCCTTGCCGCCCATCTTCTTCACCAGCAGCCCGCCGGCGAGCAAGGCCGCGTCGCGCAGTTGTTCGGCATCGAGCCGGATGCGCGGCCCACGCGCCAGATAGCGGTTCTCCGCGTCGGCCTTCCAAAGTTCGGCGGAGCCGCTACTGGCGCGGCGGAAGGCGTCGCTGACCAACATCAGCCGCATCAGCTTCTTCATGTCCCAACTCTCGTCTTGAAAACGGACCGCCAACCAATCGAGCAGCTCCGGGTGAGTAGGCAGGTCGCCCTGCGTCCCGAAATCGTGCCCCATTTTCACCAGCCCGACGCCGAACAGCTGTTGCCAGAAGCGGTTGACGGCGACGCGTGCGGTGAGCGGGTTTTCGCGGGACACCATCCACTTCGCCAGGTCGAGCCGCGTCGCGCGGCCGTCCGGGTTCGCCTTCTTCAAAGACGGCAAGACCGCCGGCGTATCGGGTTCGACCTTTTCGCCCGGCTTGTCGTAGGCGCCGCGCAGCATCACGAAGCTCTCGCGCGGCTTCGGCAGGTCACGCCAGATGAAAGTCGAGGGCATCGACGATTCGTAGGCCGCACGCTCTTGAGCCAGCGCCGCGCGCTGCGTCCCGACGTCGCCGAACTGCGGCTTGGTCGTCGCGCAGACCGATTGGACGTAGTAGATTCTCAGCAGCTCGAGTTCATGCTGTGTTCGAGGTTTATTGGGGCCGGCTTTGAGCCAGTTGTTGATGTCCTTCGGGGCGCCGGGGGTGTTTTTCCCCGCAGACGACTTGCGCCAAGCGATGAAGGACTGCGCGGGATCGTTCGCTGGATCGGTTCTCGCGACGAGGCCCATCTTGTCGAAGTAGACCGTCCCGTCCTGAACGGTGAACGCGAAACCCTTCACCTGTGCGCCAGCCTTGAGGTTCATCTTTTCGGCCGGAACCTCGAGCCGGCTCCACTCGCCGGCCTTGGGAAGTTG
>JAPKCG010000553.1 GCA_028823055.1 Sphingomonas bacterium | reverse complement strand
AGCCGAACTGGTTGGGATCGACCGGATCGTTGTCGACCTTCGCCGTCGAACCGGTGATTTCGCCCTCGGCACCGACGACGACGCGATCGAATGCGACATCGTATCCAATGTCGCCGCCATAGGCCAACCCGTCCGCCCCGCGATCACCGCGAATGTTCGAACCCGACGTGCTGCCCGGACGCAAACCGTCATAGCCAAGCACGACGCCGGCACGCGGGCCGGTGAAGGGGTCGTCGGTCGCCTGAGCGAGCGCCGGGCCGGCAAAAAGCGTGCCGGCGGCAGCCAATACGAGGGCGGGGGCGATAGAAAACTTACGCATGATAAACTCCGTTCATAGCCACCCTTGGCGGGTGGATGGCGGAAATGTCCGGCCCCCCGAGTCGGTTGCATGAACCTCAGATAAACGCGGAAAACCGTTGCTTTTACGCCACAGGGGGTTGAAACGAGCGAGGATGACACAGCCTTTCGCGCCCCCGCCGCCCGCTCTACGCAACCCTCGCAAAGGCCGCGATTTCATCGCGCGCCACGGCGAAACCGTATTCAATGCGGCGCGCCGGTTGCAGGGCGATTATCCGCATACGCCCCTCACGCGTGCGGGCTTTACCCAGGCGGATGAGATGGGGGCCGCGCTGGTAGACATTCTTGGTCCCGCGCCCGACCTGTTGCTTTGGTCGTCTTCTGCGGGACGCGCGCTGCAAACGCTTGCCGTCATCACCGAACGGCTCGATCTCGACTGGCACCAGGCAAAGACCGACGACCGGCTGGTCGAGATCGGCATGGGCGCATGGGGAGGCCGCTATTATGCCGATGTCGTCGAGGAAATCGGCCCGATCGTCACCGCCGACGGCCTGCTCCAGCCCGCATCCGACGGTGAAGATTACCACGCCATCGCCGCGCGCGTGACCGACTGGCTCGACGATACCGCCGACGAAGAGGGCGATCGGCTCATCCTGATGCACGGCATTTCAAGCCGTGTCCTGCGCGGTGTGCTGACCGGAGCCGATCCGCATGTCGATTTCGGTGTGCCGATCCTGCCCGGCCTGCCGCAGGGATCGGTCGTCGTGATCGAAAACGGTATCGAGGGCGTCGCGCATCTCGGCTCCGGCCACGCGCCCGCGTGAAGCCGACATGCAGCCAAACATGACGATTCTGGCGGTCATCGCCTTTGCGGCCGGTGCGAGCCCGCTCGGCGCGCGCGATACGATCGGCGTCTATCATCGCTGGGGCGCGTTTCGCGATGCCGAGCCTGCGCGCTGCTATGCCATTGCGCAACCGATCGCGGCGGGCGGGCGCGGCGGCGGTTTCGCCAGCGTCGCGACCTGGATCGGCGACGGTCCGAGCAAGGGGTTGCGCAGCTCGGTCAGTATCCGCCTTACCCAGCCGCGCGATCGCTCGGCAGGCGTAACGCTGACGATCGGTGAACGCCGGTTCGACCTTGCCGCGAACAGTCGCGACGCCTTCGCGACCGATCTCGCCAGCGACCGCGCGCTCGTCACCGCGATGCGATCGGGCCGCAGCATGAGCGTCGAAGCCGTCGCGGAGGGCGGACGCCCCTTTGCCGACACCTATTCGCTCAGCGGCGCCGCCACCGCCATCGACGCCGCCGCGCTGGCGTGCCGGGGGCGGTGACGGCAATCAGTCTGCCGAATAATTGCCCGCGAGCGTTTTCAGCCCATCCGTAATTTCATACCAGTTTGGCTTGGACGCGATGTTGAGATGGACGCTGGGACGCAACCCGGGGTCATCATCCAACAGCGATGCGGCGACGATATAGATCGACCCGCTGTGCAATTCACCGAGAGCCGATCCACACCGCTTGCAGAACGCCCGGCGATGTGTCCACGGCGACTCTGGTTCGTACCGCTTGATAGCAGCGTCGCCTTTCACAATCTTCAGATCGCTGGCGGCGCCGATCATCACGGCAGCAAAGACCCCTTCCGCCTTTCTGCAACGACTGCAATGGCAATAACTGAGCGAGCGCGGCGTCCCCGATAT
>JAPKCG010000552.1 GCA_028823055.1 Sphingomonas bacterium | reverse complement strand
GACAGCGAATCGTAGGGCGGCACCGTGATCGGTCCGCCATTGCCCTGAACGATGAAACCATCGCCGGTCTGGAGCACGCCCGACGGCGCAACCTCCAGATCGCCACGGCGCGTATAGGCTTCGCTGCCATCGCCCGCCTGGACCGCGATCCAGTCGTCATTTCCCGTCACCGCGACATCGAGCGGGCGACCCGTATGCTGGATGACCCCGGCGCGGCGATCCGCATCGGTGACTTCCTCGCTGGTCGGTGCGCGCGCTTCGAGCTGGGCACCGCCGCCCTTCAGCTCGATGCGGTCGAACACGACGCGGTCTGCACGGAATCCCGTGGTCGACGCGTTCGCCATGTTGTTCGCGATCGCCGCCTGCGCCGCCATGTGCGCGCGCAGGCCCGTTGCCGCGGTATAGACCAGCTTGTCCATGAGGCTCCCCTGCCGCGCTCAGATCACGAGCGGATGTTGAAGATCGTCTGCGAGATCGAATTGGCGGTTTCGAGCGCCTTCGCATTCGACTGGAAGTTACGCTGTGCCGCGATCAGCGACACCAGTTCTTCGGTGATGTCGACGTTCGAGCTTTCGAGCGTACCCGCCATCAGCGTCCCGAACCCGCTCTCCCCTGCCGACCCGAGCGAGGGCTCGCCCGACAGACCGGTCGATGACCAATAGCTGTTGCCGAGCTGGCGCAGACCCGTGGGGTTGGTGAAATTGGCCATCGCGACGCGCCCGACAGGGTTGACGTCGCCATTCGAAAAGCTTGCGGTGATGAGGCCGCTGCTGTCGACCGTCACGCCCGACAGCTGCCCGGCCGCCCTGCCGTCCTGGCTCCGGTTGGTAACCTGGAAGCTCGACGTATATTGCGTGAAATTGTTGAAATCCTGGGTCAGATCGATCGGGGTCGACGTGCCCTTCGGAATGATGGTGTTGAATTCGACCGCCGTGCCCGCGCCCGTCGGTGCGGTCATGATCCCGTTCGAATCGAACGACATCTCGAACTTGTCGTCGGTGCCGCCTTTAAGCGTCAGCGGCTCCTCACCGAGATAGCTGTGAACTTCCCACTTGCTTTCGGTCGGCGTCGGCACCGCAGGCGTTTGCGTGCGAACATAATAATTTGCCAACGTCCGCGCCGTACCGTCCGCGTCATACACGGTCGTCGCGGTCGAATAGTTGAACGTCGTCGGGTCGTTGCGATCGAACGTACCGACGGGCTCAGCCTGTTTGGCGGAAAGGTTCGCCGCAAGCGCGATCTTGGTGGTCGCGATCGACTGGCCGCTCGTTTCGGGCAATTTCAAAGGCACCAGGCTGTTGCTGCCTGCTGAAATGATGTTGCCGTCCGAGTCGACGGGATAGGTCAGCAGGTTCGATCCCTGCGAATCGACGACGAAATGATCCGAATCGATCAGGAACGTGCCGTTGCGCGTATAGTTGGTCTGCTTGTTCAGCCCCGACGTCTGCATCGCGAAGAAACCGTCGCCCGCGATTGCGAGATCGAGCGCCGATGCGGTCGAGCGCAGGTTACCCTCGCTGAACTGCTGGCGGTTCGCCTTCACGACGACGCCCGAACCGACCTGCTTGGTCGGGTCCGACGCCAGGCTCGATGCGATGACGTCTGCGAATTCCGACCGGCTTTTCTTGAAACCGTTCGTATTCACGTTGGCGAGATTGTGACTGATGACCGACATGTCGGTCTGCGATGCCTGAAGGCCGCTCAGCGAAGTATAAAAGGACATGGACGTTTACTCCGGGGTGAACTGATGAAAGGTGAAAAGGGTCAACCGGCCTGGCGCACGGCGGAAGGATCGATCTGACCGACGCCGGTCACGCTAAGCTTGGGACTGCCGCTGCTGGGCATCGACACCGATTCGACGGGTGCCCAGACGAGCGACTGCGCATCGACCTTGCCTTTGTCGTCATACGCCGCGACCGTGATGCGGAAGGGGCCGCTGCCCGCCTCGTTGCCATCGCTGTCGATGCCATCGCTGTCCTAATCACCTCGGATTGTGATG
>JAPKCG010000097.1 GCA_028823055.1 Sphingomonas bacterium | reverse complement strand
AGGATGTCGAGCGATGTCGGCGTGTTCTTCATCCAGAAATTCGCCTCCTGCCCCGCGCCCCCACTCACCGGGCTGCCTGCGGGATAGGGCCAGAACAACATGCCGCCATCGGGGGTCAGGTCACTGCGGAACATCAGCCCCCGCTCCTGCTCCGCCGCCGTCGTCGCCCGTTCGATCGCGAAACAATGCCGGCCCTGTTTTGTCTTGACCAGCACGGGCAGCTTACCCGTCGGCGCGGTCGCGCAATAAGCTCCGGAAGCGACGGGGCCACCCTTGCACCCGGTCAGCGCCGCGCACAGCGCCAGCGCGATCACGCTTACATACCTCATTCCTCTTCGACCAGCACCGCAAGTGGTCCCTTGCGCCCCGATACGATCCGCGCGAACAGCCGCTGTTCGGGTTCGACCTGCATGATGCCCGCGCGGCGCAGCGTTTCCATATGCACGAACACGTCGCTGTCGTCGGCGTCGCGAACGAGGAAGCCATAGCCTTTTAGGCGGTTGAACCATTTGACGCTCGTCCCCTCGAACGGTCCGGCATCGTCAATCAGCGCCGATGGATCGACGCGGTCGTTCGGGCGTGGGGGCCGGACAGGTTCCTCGACCGCATCGGTCAGATCGATCGATACGATCTCACGCGCCTGATAGCCGCGCCCGCGCTGGACCGCGCGCATCTCAACCACCGCGCCTTCGGGCAGGCTGCGGCGGCCATGATGGGCCAGCACCGAAAAATGAACCAGAACATCGCCGATGTCGGGATCGTCGGCCACCGCAAAGCCGAAGCCGCGCGTCACGTCGAACCATTTGACCGCGCCCGAAACGGCGATGCCATCGTCATCGCCGGCTCCAGCGCCGTTTAGCTCATCCCTGCTGCCGTCCGTTTCGGACTCCGGCTCGATACGCATCGTGAAACAACCCCTGTCGGGCGACGCTAGCATGGTGCACCGCAACCGCAACAGGCCGAAACGGCTCAAATCAGTTCGTCGGGCTCGATCTCGCGATCCGCATCGACGATCCGGCGCGATAGATCGAGCCTGTGGCCCGCACGCAACATCCGCGCGAGCTGCTTTTCGCGCATCGGTCGGTCGGGCAACACCGCGCCATATGGCCCGATCCGCCGCCGCCGCGCAAAGATCAGCGCCGATTCGATCGCACGATCCGCGATATCGGGCGCGATTTCCTCCGCATCCTGTTCGTCGACGCGCGCCTGGCGCAATGCGATCGCCACCCGGCGCGCGCCGAGGCCCCGGCGCGCCATCGCTGCCGCCTTTGCCTCGGCATAGGCACGGTCGTCGACATAGCCGAGATCCGCCATCCTTTGCGCCAGCCTGGCGGGGTCCGCCGCCGCGCCATCCCACCCCCGCTCGCGGATCTTGCGGTTGAGATAATCGGTCAGCCGACCCCGCGTCGTCGCGAAACGTTCGACATAGCGAAGCGCCAGTCGATCGAGCGCGGCGGCGTCCAGCGGGGGAATGACGCGATGGGGTCTGGTCATACGCCATGTTTGTGCCACAGTCAGACCGGATTTTGAACGCCCGCCCGCGTCAAAGCAGGCTGGTATGGCCACGCATAGGTGGTTTTGGACGGCCAAACTCGGCCTGAACGGGATATATTGATGACAGAGCCGCTTCGCTCGACGCCTACTCTCGACGATCTGCCGCGACGCTTCGCCGATTTCGCGACGCTGGGCGATGCGCTCGATTACGCTGCGTCGGGAACACGCGGGCTCAATTTCCACGATGCGCGCGGGACGTTGGTACGACCCTATCCCTTCGCCGAATTACGCAGCGACGCGCTCGATGCCGCGTACCGGCTGATCGCAGCGGGGATCCAGCCCGAAGACCGGATCGCGCTGGTCGCCGAAACGGGTGCCGAATTCGCCGCGCTTTTTTTCGGGGCGATCTATGCCGGCGCATGGCCCGTGCCGTTACCGCTGCCGACCAGCTTTGGCGGGCGCGATTCCTATGTCGAACAGCTTCGCGTCCAGCTGTCGAGTTGTGACCCCAAAATGCTGATCTATCCCAATGAGCTCGCTGAGATGGCCGCGGAGGCGGCGCGGCTGGCGGGGACCGAGGGGATCGACTGGAGCGAATTTGCGACCCGCGATGCCGTGCCGGTCGACTTGCCCGCCGCAGATGGTCAGGCGATCGCGTATCTGCAATATTCCAGCGGATCGACGCGCTTTCCCCACGGTGTTGCGATCACGCATCACGCTTTGCTCAACAACCTGGCCGCGCACAGTCATGGCATGGAGGTTACCGATACCGATCGCTGCATCAGCTGGCTGCCCTGGTATCACGACATGGGGCTGGTCGGGTGTTTCCTGTCGCCAGTCGCCAACCAGGTGTCGACCGATTACCTGAAAACCGAGGATTTCGCGCGCCGTCCGCTCGCGTGGCTCGACCTCATCAGCCGCAATGAGGGCACCTCGCTCAGCTATTCGCCGACATTCGGTTACGACATATGCGCGCGCCGCATCTCGTCGCAAACCAATCCGTCGGAGCGATTCGACCTCTCGCGCTGGCGCGTCGCGGGTAACGGCGCGGACATGATCCGGCCCGATGTGATGCAGTCGTTCGTCGACGCATTTGCGGAGGCCGGGTTCAAGGCATCGGCGTTCCTCCCCTCCTATGGCCTGGCCGAGGCGACACTGGCGGTATCATTGATGCCGCCGGGCGAAGGTATTCGCGTCGAACTGGTCGAGGAAACGCAATTGTCGGGCGGCGACAGCGCCAATGGCCAACCGCGCCCGCAGCGATTCCGTGCGATCGTCAATTGCGGCAAACCCGTTCGCGACATGGTGATCGAGGTTCGCGAAGAGGACGGCACCCCCCTGCCCGACGGCGCGATCGGCAAGGTCTGGTGCAAGGGACCGAGCGTCATGGTCGGCTATTTCCGCGATTCTGCCGCCACCGATGCCTGCATGAGCGACGGCTGGCTCGATACCGGCGATATGGGCTATATGTCGGATGGCTACATCTACATCGTTGGCCGGGCGAAGGACATGATCATCGTCAATGGCCGCAATCACTGGCCGCAGGACATCGAATGGGCGGTCGAACAGCTGCCCGGCTTCAAGGCGGGTGACATCGCCGCCTTTGCGATCACGACGCCCGGTGGTGAGGAAACACCCGCGGTGCTGGTCCAGTGTCGTAGCTCGGACGATGCCGAACGCCAGCGGCTGCGCGAGGAAATTCGCGAACGCGTCCGGTCGGTTACGGGCATGAATTGCGTCATCGAGCTCATTCCCCCGCGCACGCTGCCGCGAACCAGTTCGGGCAAACTCAGCCGCGCCAAAGCCCGCAACCTGTATCTGAACGGCGATATCAAACCCTATGCGACCGCCGCCTGACACGAAGCCAAGGCGAGGCCAAACCGCAGGCCGCGAAACCATCTGATAACCTACTGGTGTTACCGCTGGCGCGTGACCAGCGAAACACTTCCCCCCGCCGACCTCACGAATGTGCGGTATTCGGCGTTGCTCGGGCTGACCGAAGAGGGCGATCCCGCGCAATGGGCACGGATTCGTGCGTCGCAATTACATGCCGGACGGCAGCTCGCATTGTTCCTGCTCGGTGCCAATCTCATCGCCGCGGCGGCAATGGCCTCGCTTTTCGCTTCGTTGGTGCCGCTCTGGATGATCGGCACATGGGGCGCGTTTGTGACCGTGACGTCGGTCGGCGTGACGATCCGCCGTCTGGCGACGCCGCACCGGATGGAGGGCAGCTTTGCCACGGTACAGGATCTGCGGACGACGCTGATCGATGGCTGTGCGCTCGCGATCATGTGGTCGATCCCGCCGCTGTTCTTCGCCCGCACGATCGGCACGGATGACGCCTATGCGATGTGGATGATCCTGTCGGTCCTGATGACCGCGGTCGCCTTTGCCATGGCGCCGTTGGCGCTTGCATCGATCGCGTTCGTCGGCGGGCTCGGGCTGTCGGTCTGTGCGACGCTGACGATCGGGGGCTCTTATGCCGCCGCCGGCGGGACCGCGTTGTTCACTGCATTGCTCATCCTTGCTTGTCTCAGCCGCGCGCGCTCGCTGGTCGTGATGCGCGCAAGTGAGATGGCGCTCGCCGAACGCAACGATACCGTCAGCCTGCTGCTGCGCGAATTCGAGGATAACGGCGCCGACTGGCTGTGGGAAACCGACGCCAGCCGCCGCGTCGTGCGCGCCTCTCCCCGGTTCGCTTATGCCTGTGGGCTCGACCCCCTGACGATCGAGGGCAAGCCTTTCCTCCAGATTCTCGCTGGGCCTTCCTGGGAAACGGGCAATTTCTCGAACGGCCTCAAACTGCTGGCCGACAAGCTAAAAGGTCGCGACAGCTTTCGCGATCTGCGCCTGCCCGTTTCGGTCGATGGTGAGGAACGCTGGTGGGAACTGGCCGCCAGCCCGCGCTACGACGATACGGGCAGCTTCACCGGATTTCGCGGCGTCGGGTCCGATGTCACCGAACAGCGCGCCTCTGCCGACAAGATCAATCGCATGGCGCGCTACGACACGCTGACCGGGCTGCCCAACCGCCTGATGGTCAACGAAACGCTGGCGCGCGCGATGGCGGATTCGGAAAAATGGTCGGGCCGCTGTGCGTTCATGATGATCGATCTGGACCGGTTCAAAGCGGTAAACGACACACTAGGCCATCCGATCGGCGACCGGTTGCTTCAGCGCGTCGCCGAACGGCTGGCGCAATTGATGTCGAACCGCGCGATATGCGGTCGGCTGGGCGGAGACGAGTTCGCGGTCGTCGTGCTTGATGCAAGCGATTACGCGGTAACCGAAAAACTGGCGCGCGACATCATCGAGACGGTGTCGCGCCCCTATGAAATCGACGCGCACACGCTGCATGTCGGGGCGTCGGTCGGGCTCGCCGTCGGACCGCGCGACGGGCGCACCGCCGAAATGCTGATCCGCTCCGCCGATCTGGCGCTCTATCGCGCCAAGGATGCGGGCCGCGGGGTCTATCACGCCTATGAACCCGCCTTGCACGTTCAGGCAGAAGAACGCCGCGTCCTCGAAATGGCATTGCGCAAGGCACTCGAAAATGACGAGATGCACTTGAACTATCAGCCGGTCGTTGACGCGGAAACCGGAATATTGCGGGGGTTCGAGGCGCTGTTGCGCTGGACCAGCCCGCAATTCGGCAACGTATCGCCCGAAAAGTTCATCCCCCTCGCCGAAGAGGCGCGATTGATTCGCCCGATCGGCGAATGGGTGTTGCGCACCGCATGCGACGAGGCCGCACGCTGGCCGGCCGAAATTCGCGTCGCGGTCAATGTGTCGGCCGAACAGCTCGGCAACCCCGGCTTCGTCAATACCGTGATGTCGGCGCTCGCCAATTCGGGTCTTCCTGCCCAGCGGCTCGAACTGGAAGTGACCGAGAGCGTGTTCATGCACAAGGGCCTCGGCGCGACCAAGGTGCTCGACCGTATCCTCGACCTTGGCGTCAAACTCAGCCTCGACGATTTCGGCACGGGTTATTCGTCGCTAGGTTACCTTAGCCGGACACGGTTTTCCTCGATCAAGATCGACCGCAGCTTCGTTCAGGGAGCATCGAAAGGCGTCAAGGAAGCGATTGCGATCATCCGTGCGGTCGTGGCGCTCGCGCAGAGCCTGGGCATGGCAACGACTGCGGAAGGGGTCGAAACCGAATCCGAACACCAGATGGTCAAGGAACTGGGCTGCACCAAGGTTCAGGGCTATTATTTCGGTCGACCGCTCCCCGTCGGCGAAGCGCGCGATCTCGCCAACCGCAGCTGGGGAATATCGCGCGCATCGTCAGCGGCCTGATCTGACGAAAGACGTCCTGACCGTGCATCAGCCCGCCATCGCAGCCATCGCCTGGCTATAATTATACGCCGCCCAGACCATGTCGACGAAGAAACCGATCCACATCGCGACGAGGACGATCGTCGACATCAGATAAGTGATGAAGCGCGCCGGCACGTTCTTGGGCCCGATATGAATGATGCTGTGCCCGATTCGCAGCAGCACGAACAGCCATGCGAGCAGAACCTGGAACCCGTTGACGTTGGCGGTCACGATCAACAGCGGCACCAGCGCGAAATACAGCACCGGCATTTCGAACAGGTTCGTGAAATTGTTCGATGCCATTTCGACGGGTTCGAAATACTGCCGCATCGAGGTTTGCGTCGCAAACTGACCGGATTGCGGCGGAACGCGTTTCAAGTGCCGCGTGCGCTGGACGAACATCGTCATCCACACGACGAAGACGAGGCCGACCAGCGCGAAGGTCGGCCAGAAAATATTGACGAAAATCACGATCATGTCCCCAGATTATGGCCCCCACCATCATGGCCGCGAATAAGGGGGAATGCCATGCCCGGCAGGCGCCGCGCCTGGGTCATGCCAGTGGCCGATGCGGCGACGTTACATGTGGACCACGCGGTCATAGGCGGCGAGCACGCTTTCATGCATCATTTCCGATAGCGTCGGATGCGCGAAGATCGTTTCCATCAACTCCGCTTCGGTGGTTTCCAGCTGGCGCGCGACGACATAGCCCTGGATCAGTTCGGTGACTTCCGCACCGACCATATGCGCACCGAGCAGTTCGCCCGATTTGGCATCGAACACCGTCTTTACGAATCCCTCGGCCTCGCCCAGTGCGATTGCCTTGCCGTTGCCGATGAACGGGAATTTGCCGACCTTCACTTCACGGCCCGCTTCCTTCGCCTTTGCCTCGGTCATCCCGACGCTGGCGACCTGAGGCCGCGAATAGGTGCAGCCCGGGATGTTCCACGTCTTGAACGGATGCGGGTTCAGCCCGGCGATCGCCTCGACGCAGACGACGCCTTCGTGACTTGCCTTATGCGCCAGCCACGGTGCGCCGGTGACATCACCGATCGCATAAACTCCCTCGACATTGGTCCGGGCATAGCCATCGACCTTGATATGCCCTCGATCGGTTTCGATCCCGAGAGTCTCGATCCCTATATTCTCGGTATTGGGAACGATTCCGATCGCGACGATGACGTGGCTGTATTCGGTCGTCGTGACCTTGCCGTCCTTCCCCTTGATCGACGCCTTGACGTTCTTCGCGGACGTTTCGATTTTTTCGACCCCGGCGCCGGTCAGTATCTCGATACCCTGTTTCTTCAACGCCTTGTCCATGAACACGCTGACTTCCTCATCCTCAACGGGGAGAACGCGCGGAAGCATTTCGACGATCGTGACGTCGGCGCCCATGTCGTTGTAGAAACTGGCGAATTCGACCCCGATCGCGCCCGATCCGATGACGAGCAGCTTGGTCGGCATTTCCTGCGGCACCATCGCGTGGCGATAGGTCCAGATCCGCTTTCCGTCCGCCTTCGCAAAGGGCAGGTCGCGCGCGCGCGCGCCGGTCGCGACGATGATATGCTTGGCCTCAAGCTCGGTCGTCTTGTCGCCCTGCTTGACCGACAGCTTGCCCTTGCCCGTCAGCGCGCCGACGCCTTCGAAGACCTGAACCTTGTTCTTTTTCATCAGCCCCTTGACGCCCGCGTTGAGCTGGCCCGCGACCTTGCGGCTGCGATCGACGATCTTGTCGAGGTCGAACCCGACATTGTCGGCGGACAGCCCGTAATCCTTGGCGTGCGTCATATAGTGATAGATTTCGCTCGTGCGCAGCAGAGCCTTGGTCGGAATACAGCCCCAGTTGAGGCAGATACCGCCCAGCCGTTCACGCTCGACGATTGCGGTCTTCAGGCCAAGCTGGCTCGCGCGGATCGCGGCGACATAGCCGCCAGGCCCGGAACCCAGCACGATGAGGTCGAATTGGTCAGCCACGTGGAAACTCCCTCGATTCAATCAGGCGGCGAAGTCGCGCCGCATATCAGTTAATGGCGGCACGCGCCGGGGTTGCCGATCATCATCGGTCGCGACGAAGACGAAGCGCGCCTGCGTCACCTTGCAGCTTTCATCGACGTGGCGCGCCCGCCGCCACGCTTCGACGTCGATCGTCATCGACGTGTTGCCGACAGCAACCAGCGTCGCATAGACCGATACCTCGTCACCGACGAGAACGGGCGCATGAAATTTCATCGCATCGACCGCGATCGTCACCGCGCGCCCGCCCGAATGGCGCGACGCAACCGACCCTGCCGCCAGATCCATCTGGCCCATCAGCCACCCGCCGAAGATGTCGCCATAGGGATTGGCGTCCGCGGGCATAGCCGCCACACGGATCGTCGGGTCGCGTTCCGGTGCCATCACGATCGCGCCCGGTCGATCCGCCACGCCCGCATCAGCGGGCCGACCCCCATCAGCAGCGTCGCCGCCGCCGCGCCTGCGCCGCACCACCAGATCACCTGACGCCCCATCGGATAGGACCACGCCGCCGCCGCCGTCAGTGCGACCGTAACCGCGAGGCCGAGGAGGATGTAGAAAAGCTCGACCGCCAGACGCATCGGATCAGGCGAGCATCGCCAGCGGATGTTCGACGAGGTTCTTGAACGCACGCATCAGCTCGGCCCCGTCCGCGCCATCGATCGCACGATGGTCGAAACTGCCCGTCGCGCTCATCACCGTCGCGACACCAAGCGCATCGTCGACGACATAAGGCCGCTTTTCACCCGCGCCGACCGCCAGGATCATGCCCTGTGGGGGGTTGATGACCGCATCGAACTGCTTGATCCCGTACATGCCCATATTGCTGATCGAGGCGGTGCCGCCCTGATATTGTTCGGGTTTCAACTTGTTGTCGCGCGCCAAGCCCGCAAGGTCCTTGACCTCCGCCGAGATGACAGAGAGCGATTTGCTGTCCGCGCCGGTCACGACGGGCGTGATCAGACCCGTCGGCGTCGACACCGCGACCGAAATGTCGGCGCGGCTGAAGCTGATCAGCTGATCGGGAGTGAACATGACGTTGCATTTGGGCACTTCGATCAGCGCGACCGCGAGCGCCTTGACCAAGAAATCATTGACCGACAGCTTCACGCCGCGCGCTTCGAGGCCCTTGTTCAGATCGCCGCGCAATTTGAGCAGTTTGTCGAGCTGGACGTCGACCGTCAGGTAAATATGCGGCACCGTCTGCTTCGATTCGGTCAGGCGGCGCGCGATCGTCTTGCGGATATTGCTGAGCTTGGTCGCTTCATGCGGGACATCGGGCACTTGCGCCGGTTTGGCGGGAGCCGAGGGGGCCGCAGGTGTCGCCGTGGTGCCTTCCGCCGCCTTGGCCGTAACCGTGCCGGGCTGAGCATTGTCGATATCGGCCTTGACGATGCGTCCCTTCGGACCAGATCCCGTCACCGCGGAAAGATCGACACCCTTGTCGGCAGCCAGACGCCGCGCGAGCGGGCTCGCCTTGACGCGCCCGCCATCGCCCCCGCTATCGCCGCGCGGTGCTGGCGCGGCGGGCTTCCCGTGGTCCTCGGCGGCCTCGGCATCGCGCGATGCGGGTTTCGCCTCGTCGCCGGTCTTGTTCGGATCGGCGGCGTCGGGCTTCGCCTCGGCGGCCTTGGCGGCGGGCTTGGGCGTTTCGCTTTTGGCAGGCGCTTCGACGCTATCCGCATCTTCGCCTTCTTCGGCGAGGATCGCAATCACCGCGCCGACCGCGACGTTATCGGTGCCCTCGGCAATCAGAATCTTCACGATCGTGCCTTCGTCGACCGCCTCAAACTCCATCGTCGCCTTGTCGGTTTCGATCTCGGCCATGATATCGCCGGATTTTACGA
>JAPKCG010000003.1 GCA_028823055.1 Sphingomonas bacterium | reverse complement strand
CTCTGCGACGCTGGAGGTCACCGCGCTCACGCCCGCTCCGACAGCCTCGCCAGGGACCGCGCCGTTCGGAACGCTATACGTTCCTGAGTGGGTGTTGATGGGCGACGATCAGGCCAATGTCGAACGGGTGCGCGCTCATCTCGCCGCCGCCGGGTCATCGGCCGAGATCTTCGGCCTGCATGACGACATCGGCTGGCTTGCCGGCAATCTCAAACGAAGGCGGCAGGTGGCCGACCTGATCGCGATCGGCGCGCGCGAGACCTGGGCGAACCCGTGGCTGCGCAGACGCGTCGCAGAGACGCTCATCCGGGCCAGCGGAACCCCGCTGCTGATCCTGCCTGAAGAGCAGACGCTCAAACCTGTCCGTCGCGCAGTGCTCGGGTGGAAGGCCGGACCTGAGGCAACCCGTGCCATGCACACGCTGGTGCAGTTGGCTGACCCGGGCGCGCTGATCGATGTCGTGACGGTCGGCACGTCCCTGCACGCTTGCGAGGGCGAGCAGGAGGCGCACGCCGAAGTCAAACGACACCTGCTCCGGCACGGTTTCGACGCTCAGGGGCACTGGGTCGTCAACGACGACAAGAGCGAGGCGGAGACGCTGACTCTCTATGCGCAAGAAATCGGTGCCGATCTGATCGCGATCGGCGGGTTCGCTCATTCCCGCATCCGCGAGATCCTGCTCGGTGGGGTCACCGGCGACCTGCTCGAGCGCACCGAGACGCCGCTCGTGGTTGTTGGTTAGAGACACTTCCTCGCGTCGACAATGAGGCACAAACTGGCGCGACGACGTCTTCGCCCGAGGCGCGATTAACATTCGTTAAGCACTTTATCCTAACACTCTCGCATGCCGAACGTGACCCTCTTGCAAATACTGAGGAAGGAGCTTGCGCAAGCGTCACTTCTCGCCATCGCCTATTTCATCGCAGCCTATGTAGCTGTCACCTACACGCGCGTGGGAGGCGGCGTTGCCCTTCTATGGTTCGCCACGCCGTTGCTGGCGGTCGATCTCCGTTATCGTCCGGAGCGCTCCTGGACGCTGAGGCTGGTGGGCTGTGCAATCGCAAGCGCCCTCGCGACCACCATCCACGGACTTGGCTTGCAGGTGGCCCTTCCATTCGCCCTGCTCGGCGTTGCGGAAGGGGCTGCGATCGCCTGGCTCATGCGGCGGGTCGAGCCGACGCCTCGTCACCTCACGTCCCTGCGCGAACTCGGCCTTTTGCTCCTGGTCGCTGGGCTCGCGGTCCCGGCCGCGACCGCGCTACCGGCAGGTCTTCTTGCGCATGGGGCCGCAGACCTTCCTGTTTGGCGCAACGCGTTCAACTGGTTCGTCGCCCATTCGCTGGGCACACTGACGGTCATGCCGATCGTCAAGCTGGTAATCGGCGGGGACGTCACGGCGTGGAGCAAGGCAGTGCGCCGGAGAGAGCTTTATGAGCTCGCGGCCCTAACCACGCTGCACGTCACGGTTGCGGTGCTCGTCTTCGCTCAGACGCAGCTGCCGCTCCTGTTCGTGCCGCTGCTTCCGTTGATGCTGATGGTCTTCCGGTTCGGCCGATTAGGCGCCGCCTTGGCGCTACTATTGCTGACGATCATCGGCTCGGTATGCACTGCTCGCGGGCTGGGACCTGTTGCGATGCCGGAGCTGAGTGCGGGCGGCAGAATCCAGCTTATCGAACTCTACCTTGCCGTCGCGACGCTGATGGCGCTTCCCGCGGCGACGGAGCTGAAGCGGCGGAAGATCCTTTTTTCGGAGGTGCAGGAGCAAGCCGCCCTTCACAAAATCATTACCGACCGCAGTGGCGACATCATCATGGCGGTCACTGCAGACGGCCGGATCAGCTTCGTATCTCCATCGCTGATGAAGATCGCCGGCTTTGCGCCCGAAGCAGTAGTCGGCAAACTTGCGCGTGAGATCGTCTCTCCTGAGGACGTGGAGCAGATCGTCGACGCGCACCGGCGCGCTATGCTTTCGCCGGACCAGACCATCATTTTCGAGTTCCGGGCGATGAAGGCGTCGGGAGAGATGGCATGGTTCGAAAGCCATGCCTGCGCCATTTCGGACGAGCATGGCCAGGCGAGCGGAACCGTGAACGTGGTGCGGGAGGTCTCGCGCCGCAAGGCGGTCGAGCTCGACCTCGCCCGCGCCGCTGCGACAGACGCGCTAACCGGTCTTCCAAATCGCCGTGGCCTAGAGATCGCTAGGGAGCGGCTCGCGCAGGCAGGCAAACCTGGGCAGCAGTTCCTCGCCCTCTTCGACATAGATCGCTTCAAGGCGGTGAACGACACGTTCGGTCACGCCTCGGGCGATGATGTACTTCGAACCTTCGCCTCTGTGCTCACAGCGAATACCCGCGGCACGGATGCAGTCGCACGCCTTGGTGGGGAAGAGTTCGCTGTGCTCTACTTAGATGTGAGGCTGGCCGAGGCACGCGCCGCGTGCGAACGTATTAGACTGCAGTTCGCCGCCGAGCGGCTCGCCCTGCCGGATGGCAGGCAGGTGGCCGCGACCGTAAGTGTCGGTCTCGCTCCGATCCCGGACGACGGTGATTTGGAAGGCGCGCTCATTGCAGCGGATCAGGCACTGTACCGTTCCAAGAATGCCGGAAGGAACATGCTTTCGTTAGCGGCTTGAATCGCGTGGCATCCAACGCCGACCTCACCCAGATTCAAAGCGCACCGATAAATCACCTCCGCCAGTTTCCGCAGACCGAGGCTCGGCATGAGCTTTTCCTGAGCCCGTCCGTGCCCGATGCAGCGCCGTAACGCGCTTCACCTGCGCTATGCTGCATCCCGCCAGCTCGGCCGTGCGCGCGATGCTCATCCCTGTCTCCCGCAGCCCAACAATGCGCCTGTGCAAGGCGATATCCGGCTTACGGCCGTTGTACCGCCCTGCTCGCTTGGCGAGCTCGATGCCCTCTCGCTGGCGCTCGCGCCGGGTCTCATAGTCGTCTCGTGCGGTCTGAAGCGCGACGCGCAGCAGCATGTCCTGCACCGCTTCGAGCACGATGCGCGCGACACCGGCGCTGTCAGCGACAAGCTCGGACAGATCGACGATGCCTGGCACGGCTAGCCGCGCGCCCTTCGCCCGGATCGTCGCCACCAGCAGTTCGGCTTCGGGTAATGGCAGACGGCTGATCCGGTCGATCTTCTCCGCAACCACCACCTCGCCCGGCTGCAGGTCAGCAACCATGCGTAAGAGCTCTGGCCGATCAGGCCGCGCGCCCGACGCCTTCTCGCGGTAAACCGCCGCGACGTAATAGCCTGCTGCGCGCGCACCGGTGACAATTGCTTCCTGCCGGGTCAGGTCCTGCTCGTCGGTGCTTACGCGCAGGTACACGCGCGCAGCGCGGATCGGGTTCGTCATGCTGGCTCCGTTCGGTACACCCATGTGAGCCACCACTGCGGCAACCGGCTCGGAATAGCAAACGCCGATCCTGTCGAGCCTAGCTCAGCAAGCCAGGTCTAAGTAGCTAATGGCGCTGATATGAACGACGACTGATCACCAAACGCGCTGAAGTGCGCTGCTTCGCGCTATCCGTCAGCGCCAATATCCGGTATGATCCGAGAGTTGGGTCAGCCAAGCGAGTTCAGTGCAGATGGAAGCACAGAGGGTCAAGATCGTGGACGGTGGTAAACTCGTGATCCCGGCGGCCATGCGCCGTGAGCTCGGGATCACCACGGGTGATACCGTTCTCGTCGATGTCGACGATGGCGAGCTACGGGTACGTTCCGTGCCTAAGGCGCTCGAAAGGGCTCGCGCGATCCTTCGCAAATATGTGCCCGAAGGCGTCGGTTTGGCTGACGAGCTGATCGCAGAGCGCCGGCGCGAGGCGGAGCGTGAGTAGCAAGGTCGTACTCGACGCCTCCGCCCTGCTCTGCCTTCTGAACGACGAACCTGGGGCGGATCGGGTAGTCGACGTCCTGACCCGCAGCATTATCGGAACGACCAACCTCGCCGAGGTCGTCTCCAAGCTTCGGGACCGAGGATTGCCGCTCGACGAGGTACGTGAGGCTCTTGGCGGGCTGCACCTCGATGTACGGCCGCTCTCTCCTGCCCAGGCGCTCATCATAGGCGACCTGCGACCGTCGACGAAGGCGCTTGGACTTTCGCTTGGTGACCGAGCGTGTCTTGCCTTGGCGATTGACCTACAAGCGGAGATGTTCACGACGGACGGGCCGCTGGCGAGCGCTGAGGTCGGCGTCACCATCACCAACGTACGGCCGCTGGCCGATTAGCCGCACATTCGTGCTTTTGGGTACGGTACGCTCAGGCAGGCGAGTTGTGGCGGAACAGAGCGGCTGCCGTCCACTGTTTCGGGCGCAGATCCACTCTTTTCAGCTGCTGCTGTAGGTAGGATGGCGTCCACCATTTTAGGGAAACCTACAGGTTGGATACCTTCGAAAGGATCACTCAAGGACGAAAATCATGGTCGCTCGGTACAGCCTGCAATCCACCGTGAAGGGTGAAACGGATCCGGTGACGCTGATCATACATCAGACTGCGGATACGAATGAGCAGCTCGAACTGCTGCTGGCGGTCGAGGGCGCGAAAACCCTGAAGCTCGTTCCGGGTCGCGACCTGGACGGCGCGAAGATAATGATGCGCGCTGGAGCCTCGTTCAGTCGTCACCAGGGCGTCCGGCTCTCAAACGGCTTCAACGTTGTCGACCCATCAACCTGGCATCGCCAGGGCATCGGTACTGTCGCCCTCAACCTCATGGTCGATTGGGCGAAGCGTCACCATCCTGATGCTGACATCCGCCCAGTCGAGCTCAAGCGATACAAGCAGGATGTTGAAGACGACGATCCACGCCTGGCCTTCTATCGCCGGTTCAACCTTCAGTGGGATCTCGCGGATCAGGATGAGGATGCCGTGAATCTTCTATCGCTGCCTATGAAGGTGCGAGACCTTCAGGCAGTCCCACTTCCGTCGCGGTTGACACTATTGCCATGATGAACGGCGACGTCCCCCCCGCTCCTCCGCCTCCGGCAGAAGTAGCTGACGATCTCGAAGCTGTCCTCGCCGGTGCGATGGTCCTTCTCGATACCGTGGAGAGCCTCGAGCCTTACCTTCCGGATCTGACCGCCGACGACCGCGAGCGTGTCGATCGCTATGTAGGCCGTGCCTCGGCCGATGCCACGCTGCGCGCGTACAAGTCGGATTGGCGGCTGTTTTGCGCCTGGTGTCGCGAAAGTGGTTACCGGCCGCTGCCTGCCACACCTTCAACTGTGGCCGCGTTCCTTACATTGCTCGCCGAGACCGGATTTGTCCCCCTCGAACCACGACGGACCAAGACGGGCAAGGTTCTTCCGCGCAAAGCGCCATCTCCGCTTGGCAAGGCGACCATAGGCCGGCGGCTGGCTGCAATCGTGTTCGCCCATCGCGCAGCCGACCTGGAACCCCCGACCTCCCAGCCGGACGCCGCCCGGCTCGAAAAGGCGATGCGCGCGATCCGGCGGGAAAAGCGTGACGACCTCCCGGACAAGAAGCGCGCAGCCGATGGCGATGTGATGCGCGACATGCTCAGGAGCATCACCGGGGATGACCTGCGCGCCTATCGCGACCGCGCGCTGCTTGCGATCGGGATGGCAGGCGCCTTCCGACGCTCCGAGCTCGTTGAAGTAACAGTCGCCCGGGTGGCCGAAGATGCGCGCGGCCTTTTGATCCGGATTCCTTCCTCCAAGACCGATCAGGAGGGCGATGGCCAAACCGTGGCCATTCTGGATGGTCGCAGGCTCGAACCTGTCCACCATTATAATGCATGGATTGAAAAGGCGGGGATTTGCAGCGGTCCGGTGTTCCGCAAGCTCACGCCGCAGGGTCGTCTCACTGAAAAGTCGATGAGCGCGCAGGGCGTGGCCCTTGTGGTCAAGGCCGCAGCCGTAGCGGCCGGCTATCCGCCTGAATTGTTCTCTGGCCATTCGCTGAGGGCCGGCTTCCTCACCGAAGCGGGGCGGCAAAGCGCGAACCTGTTCAAGATGAAAGAGCATAGCCGCCACTCGTCGCTCGAGATGGTCGCCGAATATGTGCGGGACCATGAGCGGTTCCGCGAGCACGCGGGGGAAGGTTTTCTGTGACAGCACTCATCGTAACTGCAAACGGCCTGATCGGCCGTGAGCGAGAGTTAACCGAGGCAGAGCACTTGGCCTTGCGAAGCTATGGGGCGGATTCGACCTTTTTTCATGCGATCGCGCAGGGGCGCACCGAGGCACTGTCGCACAATCCGAACTTCGGCACGTTTTCATCCGGCGCGCGTGCAAAACGCGACGCCATCGACGCCGTTTTCTCAATGTCGCGCCTGTTGAGTGCGCAGACGCTCTGGTCGGGCCATGGCCATGGCTGGGGTGTTCGCGGCGCCCTGGAGGGGGCACCGGCCAGCTTTGTGGGCCTGCATTATCGTTATCCCGGATACATCTCGACATCGACGGAGCGAAGCTGGTGCGACGCATTCCTCGACAAGCGCAGCCGCAACCAGAGCCGCCCCACCATGCTGGAATTTCGGCTGCCGGCCGGCTCGCCTGCGATCGACATGCACGACGGCGCCGCTCAGGGGGAATTTGAGATCCTACTCCCGCGTGACACCCTGTTCTCGATCACCGACGCACAAATGCTACCGGGGGACCTTCTCCAGCTTATCCTGGAGCCTTGCGAGGCGCCGGTATGAGCGAGGATGACTGGCCTCGAGTCGACGATCAGGCGGGACCAAGGCGAGCCGAGGATATCGGTCCCACCGAGCTCACGGCAGCCCTTAACGCGCTCGCTGGTTTCAGCGACAATCCCTGGCTGGTCATGCAGGGTCAGCAACTGGAGCTGATCGACAATGTCCTCAACGGCATGGAGCGCGAAGTTCTGCGGCACATGCACGATGACGATCGACCGCTTGAGACGATGGCGCTTTTGACGGCTCTCTCGCCCATGTGGATCTACGCAGCTTACGAGTTGCTGCGGACGTGGCGCCAGCGGTGCGACGAAGTGGTCCGACTTGCGTCCAGCGGCGGCTTCGATCTGAAAGCAGCCCATCTGGAACGCGAGGTCAATTACCAGCACTACGATCGGGAGCTTCGCGCGCAGCAGCTCAGAATCGCCCGCGACAATCCCGAGCTTGTACAACGGATGCGCGATGATCTGGCGCGGACCGAGATGGGGTTCACGACGATCGAGTTTATCCGCATTGCCCTTGCCAAGCATGAGGTCAGCGGCAGCAAATCCAAGAACAAACCGATTGCCTTTGCGCCTGGGCTCGCGATGCCCAATCGCTACACAGGCAGCATGGAATATGAACTGAGCGTCGGCGGCTCAATCATAGGCTACCATACTCGCCGCGACCTCGCCGAAACGATCCGCTTCATGCCTACCACGCCGGTGCCGACCGCGGAAGAAATGAAGGATTTCCGGGAGTATATGCGACCTCCAGAGGTCGGCTGAGGCTTAAGCCGTCTTCCACTTGCCATTAAAAACTCGCCACCCGACCATGCCCGCTGCAACGCCCAGCATTCCACCGACGAGGTAAGCGCTCGGCGCATCATCCGGGACAAACAGCCCGCCGGCGACGTATCCACCAATAGTGGCGGTCCGAGTGACTGCGCCGTAGATTGCAGCAACCTTGCCATGTTGGGCCGGCGGACACTCGGATTGGAGCAACGTTCGCACGGCAACGTTGTGGATGCTGTTAGCCCCGCCGCCGGCGACGAACGCGATGGCGACGATCGCCAGTGTGCTTGGCGCTAGGCCGATCAGCAGCATGGTCGCCCCCATGACCCCAGCCGTCCCGAACGCTGTCGCTCCCAATCTGTTGCCGATGACGGTTTCGGCCATCGTCGCGCCAAGGAGCATCCCGGCGGCCCAGAGGGCGGTAAGCACGCCAAATGCAACAGGCCCGCTCTTCAGCGTCATCATCACCAGGAAAACGAAAGCGACGTCAGCAATTGCCGTGGCAAAAACCTCCAGGCTCAGCGCGCCCGTGACCACCATAATTCTTCGATTACCGAGTAATGGGCGGTAGTCGGCGAACAGATCAGGCTCTGCCGCTTCTTCCTTCTGGGGTCTGCGGCGCAGGCCACTCATAGCTACGATGCAGCACAAAACGGCAAAGCTGGTGGCATCGACCATAAGTGCGTTGCTGGCCCCGATCCAACCGATTAGGATTCCACCTGCGACCGGACCTGCCAGCATGCCCAAACTACGGACGATTTCGAGATAGCTGTTCGCGCGCGCCAGCGTCATGCCGAGCGCGCCGGAAAGGACCGGAATGAGCGCAAAGGTGGCGGCACTGCTGATTGTGAACAGCAGGCTCAGAACCGCCGCACCGACGAGGGTCATCGGCGGGATAGCTGCGACGATCGCGATCACGACTGCCTGCAGTGCCGAGACGACGATCAGCACCAGAGCTGCGTCCCTGCGATCTATCAGCCGCCCCGCCCAAGGGGCGGCGATCAGGCCGGGAAGCAGCTCCGCGATGAGCAGGGTTGGGACGCCATATGCCGATGAACCTTCGGCGGTCCGAAACATAAGCGTGAGAAGCGTAATTTCATCGCCGATGGTGGAAACCGTGAGCGCAGCGAGTACCAGCCATCCCCACCCCTGCCGGAACTCCAAGGCCATTGATGCACTCCCCCTCTACCGTTCCGTCCGTCTTGGCCTTCCCTGATAAGCTCTCTACCATCGGCGTCCCCCAATCCGCGACGATGTTCAGTGAATTACCGGAGAGCACAGAGGACTTCAGGGTCGATGACGCAGGCGGCCAATTCCGACAGAGGCCGGGGCCGGTAACGCACTTCCCGATGAAGGCTCTTCAAGATCCGCGATAATCGGGCAGTCTGGACGGTCATCGCCGGCGCAGCAACTCACCAGCCCCTGCAACGTATCGACCATCTGGTTGAGCCCCTTGATGCGGTCCTGCAGCTCGAAAATATGCGACTGCGCAATCCGCTTGACGTCGGCGCTGTGGCGCGACCGGTCGCGCCACAGGTTGAGGAGCTCGTTGATCTCCGTCACCGCGAACCCAAGGTCCCGCGCGCGTCGGATGAAACGGAGCATGTTGACGTCGCCCGGTGAATAGTCCCGATAACCTGAATCCCGGCGATCCGCCTTTGGAATGAGGCCAGTCTGCTCATAGTAGCGGATCATCTTAGCGGAGACGCCGGACGCCTTGGCTGCTTGGCCGATGTTCATCGCCCCGCTCCCTTTTCAAGCGTGCCAGTCGATCCCTCCGGGGGTTGGAATCCCCGAAGCCGCAGCGAATTACCGAGGACGAACACGCTCGACATTGCCATCGCGCCGGCAGCAAACACCGGTGACAGCAGGATGCCCCAGATCGGCCATAAAGCACCGGCAGCGACCGGGATGAGCGCCGTATTATAGGCGAAGGCCCAGAAGAGGTTCTGGCGGATGTTCCCGATCGTGGCACGAGAGAGCGCGATCGCCGACGCCACGCCGTTGAGGTGGCCCGACATCAGCACGACGTCGGCAGCCTCGATGGCGATGTCCGTGCCCGTGCCGACCGCAATCCCGACGTCTGCCTCGGCAAGCGCCGGTGCATCGTTGATGCCGTCACCGATGAAGGCGAGGCGACCATATTCTGCTTTCAGGCGGCGTACGGCCTCGACCTTTCCGTCAGGCAGGACTTCAGCGACAACCTCGTCGATGCCCAACTGGCGCGCGATCGCCTGGGCGGTGTGCTGATTGTCGCCGGTGATCATCGCAACCTTCAGGCCGAGACCGTGAAGAGCGGCAATGGCCGCAGGGGTCGTTTCCTTGATGGGATCAGCCACAGCGATGACGGCTGCAAGCTTGCCATTGATCGCTGCATAGAGGGGCGACTTGCCTTCAGCGGCCAGGCGTGATGCTGTCTTGGCGAAAGCGGTGACGTCCAGACCAAGCTCGCGCATGTAGCGATCCGCCCCGATTTCGACCCGATCGCCAAGCACCTCGGCGCGAACACCGCGCCCGGTCAGGGATTCAAAGTTGGCCACCTCAGCGAGACTAAGCTTCTCGGCAAGAGCGGCGTCGACAATAGCGCGGGCAATCGGATGTTCGGACTTGTCCTCTACTGCCGCAATCCGGGCGAGAACGGCCGACCGGTCGAAGCCGAGCGTGACCTGCAAGTCCGTCAGCGCAGGTCGGCCTTCGGTCAGCGTGCCGGTCTTGTCGACGGCGACGACCTTGGCATCACGCAGCAGCTGCAGCGCTTCTCCCTTGCGGAACAGAATGCCCAGTTCAGCTCCCCGCCCGGTGCCAACCATGATGGCTGTAGGCGTCGCCAGACCCATCGCGCAGGGGCAGGCAATGATGAGGACCGCGACCGCATTGACCAGCGCGAAGGTCAAGGCCGGGGACGGACCGAATACCAGCCAGGCGCCGAACGTGAGCGCGGCCACCGCCATGACAGCGGGCACGAACCACATCGTCACCTTGTCCACGAGCGCCTGGATCGGCAGCTTCGATCCTTGCGCCTGCTCGACCATGCGAATGATCTGGGACAGCATGGTGGCATCGCCGACTGCCGTTGCGCGGAATGCCAGAGCCCCCTTCTGGTTGACAGTGCCCCCGACGAGGCTCGCCCCTTCCGCTTTCCTGGCCGGAATTGGCTCACCGGTGATCATGGATTCATCGACGTAGCTTTCGCCCTCGATAACCTCGCCGTCGACAGGGATCCGTTCACCGGGCCGAACTTCGATGATGTCGCCCGCAACGACGTCTGCGACGGCAACTTCGACCGTACCGTCGGCACGGCGTACGCGCGCTGTTTTGGCCTGGAGGCCAACGAGACGCTTGATCGCCTCGGACGTGCGCCCTTTTGCCCTCGCCTCCAGATAGCGGCCGAGCAGGATCAACGCGATGATGACCGCTGCCGCCTCATAATAGACGTTCACTGTCCCTGGCGGGAGAAGCGTCGGAGCGAAAGTGGCAACAAGCGAATAGCCATATGCCGCCAGCGTGCCGACCGCGACGAGCGAGTTCATGTCCGGAGCGAGCCGGATCAGGGCCGGGAGGCCTTTCTGGTAGAAACGAAAGCCTGGAATTGCGAGCACGAGGGTCGTCAGCGCGAACTGAATGTACCAGCTCGTCTGCATGCCGATCGACATCGCAATGTACATATGGACGCTGGGAATGAGGTGAGACCCCATTTCCATGAGAAAGACCGGGAGAGCGAGGATCACCGCGATGGTGAGATCGCGCTTGAGCAGCTTGCGCTCCTCTTCCTTTCGATCGTCGCCGTCATCGGCATCGGCGGCCTTCGCGGCCAGAGGTTTTGCTTCATACCCCGCGCCAGCGATGGCAGCGATCAGCGACTTTGCGTCAGCCGCGCCGCGGATCGTGGCGCGCTCGGTCGCCAGATTGACGCTCGCTTCCACCACACCCGGCACGGCCTTGAGCGCACGCTCGACGCGCCCGACGCATGACGCACAGGTCATGCCGAGCACGGTAAGTTCTGTGGTTTCTGCTGGCACCGTATAGCCCGCCGACTCGACCGCTTTTACCAGCTCGGACCGATTGACCGGGCCTCCCGTCGTGATGCTTGCCCGCTCGGTTGCGAGATTGACGTTGACCGCGCTCACGCCTTCGATCTTGCCGATTGCGCGTTCGACGCGGCCCACGCACGACGCGCAGGTCATACCCTCGATGGGCAGGGTGATTGTCGAAACATCTGTTTCGATGGGGGATTTTTCGGCCAGCATGTTCCGCTTCCTCGATTCTCGCGAACTTGACCAACCCCATGTGAGGCTTCCCATCATTGGAAGGTCAAGGTTCAAGTTTTTTTGGCCGGGCGGGTTGACCTTCCAACGATGGCAAGCCCCATTTCTTACGGGACGAACTCGAATTTTGAGGAGAATCCCGATGCAGTTCCACGTCCAGGACATGACCTGCGGATCGTGCGTCCGGCACATCAACGAGGCGATCGGCAAGGTCGATCCTGCGGCCACTGTCGAGGCCGATACCGTGTCGCGCACCATTTCCGTGACCACCACCGCAAGCCAGGAAGATATCCAGAAGGCGCTGGCGGACGATGGCTATCCGACCACTTTGGTCGAAAGCGCCGAGGAGGTGCAGTCGTGAAGCACGAAGGACATAGCGAGCATCAGGCCGAAGGCCTGTCGGATAACCCTGTCATTCGCGATTATCAGGTCGCAAATAACCGCATGCATGCGGACATGGCGATTGAGTTCAGCGGGGACGCTGACCTCGATTTCCTGCGCGGCATGATCCCGCACCATCAAGGCGCGATCGACATGGCCCGCGTCGTTCTCGATCACGGCTCCGATCCCGAAGTGAGCAAATTGGCGCAGGCCATCATCGATGCGCAGGAGAAAGAAATCGCGCTCATGAAGAAGTGGCTCGCTGACCGTAGCCAGTAAGCCGCGCATCCCTATGGCCGGCCTCCTCTGGGCTGCCCCCCAGTCCCCCTGAGCCCTTGGGTCGGCCAGGTGGCTGGGTGTTGATCAACGCAACACCCAGCCATGGGTGCGCCTCGGTATCCAACAATGGAGCCGAGGCGCATTTGCATCCGCCACAGTTGATGAGTTGCAACGAACACACTGCTGAAAGGACGTCTGATGAATGTGACCGTAGGAGCCATCATGCTGGCCTTGGGCGTCGGCATCATCCTTTGGACCAATCAACGAGCGTTCAATCGGCGCAATGTCGCAGGCGTGCAGGAATTCAACTCCTACGGCCATGCCCTCCTGATCCGGACGCTCGAACGGATCGGCAGGCTTGTGGCATGGCTCTTGATGCTCGTCGGCGCCGGATCGCTGTTTGTTTACTTTATGACCGGTCGCGGTTGATGCCCGGTCGGGGGCCAAGGCCTGCCTTGTCGAAGGCCACTGGGCTGCGATCATAGCTGGGTATTCGAAAGCCCCGCGAACGCGGGAGCTGCCAGCGACATCAGGCGTCCACGATCAGAACCTCACCGGATATGAACCCTTCGACCGACCGTTGAAATGCCTTCCCCACGAGCGCGCCCGGAACCGGCTCGAAGCCCGGCATCATGGCACCATAGACGTCCCACGCCTCCTCGAGGACGGTCGGATTGACCACGTTGATCCGTATGCCGCGCGGCATTTCGTGCGCGACGCAGCGCACGAATGTGTCGATCGCGCCGCTGGTCGTCGCATCCGCGATCGCCTCGGGAACGGGCTTGATATTCAAGATCCCGGAAATGAGGGTAAACGAGCCGCAGTCAGCGACATAGTCACAGCCTACACGCACCAGGTTGATCTGCCCGAGCAGCTTGCTTTCGATGGTTACGCGCCATTGATCATCGGTCATGGTCACGAAGGGCGCGTACTCGCAGTGGCCAACGGCGCAGATCACGGCATCGACTTGTCCGACCTTTTCAAACAGCGCTCGGATAGATGCCGTGTTGGTAATGTCCACTTGGTGATCGCATGTCGAGCCAGAGCGGCTGGCGGTCACGACGTCGTGGTGGGCGAGGCCTTTGAGCGCAGCCTGTCCCATGAGGCCGTTAGCCCCAACGATGAGAATCTTCATTGTCGTTGTCTTTCCCGGGTCGATTTTGCGCCGTCAGAGGCCGAGGCGAAAATCCGAAATGCTGGTCTTGGTCAGGGTCAGGTCCCGGAACTGGGTCACAGATCCCTTGCCCTGCGGCGATTGCGCGCTCACGCCCACCCACAGCTTCTGAGGATAGTCATTTTTGAACAAGCGGATCAGCTGCCAGCTCTTCTGGTCCGTCGAATAGTAGAACCCGACCGTTTTCGTATCCGAAGAGATTTTCATCCAGACATTCGGCGCTGTCACAACATCATGATTGTTGTCATCGGAGGTGTCGTTCGTGCGGACGCTGACGATGCGAACCCGTCCCCGCTCATCACGCTCCATCGCCATTTTGAGCCAGTGGGCATCATCGACCCATATGTAGAAGGTGCCGGCGTCGTAGGTAGCGTTGAACGACGGGGTCACCAAACCTGACAACGTCCAGGACTTGGCATTATCGACTTCTGCCAGGAGAACCGGCGCAGTGTTGTTCGACAGCTTGCCGTCGGGATCGCGGAAATTGTCACGCCCGCCCTCGCTCGCCAGCGAGATCATTCCTCCTTCAACCTTCGCGGATCTTGCCGCCTGATTAAGCGATCGGGTGAAGCTGATTCCCGGCAGGGCCAGGTTCACTTTTTCATCGCCCATTTGCTGAGCATTCGCCGGCAGCGCCAGACCCATTGCGATCACCATCAAAGGGAGTTGCACTTTCATCGTCAGATCCTCTTTTCTGTCTTGAACGTCGTCAGGTCACCGCCGAGGCGAGTAGACCGGCAAGATGATCGACCGCTTCCTTCTTCGAAATGCGGCCGCGCTGCACCTCGTTCGAGAGCGATGCGGCGGCGCCGACAAAGGCTACGACCGAGGCAAAATGGATGGGACGTGCAGCGCGAGACTCGAGCGTCGCAACGCAAAGGCCGACATAGCGATCATCGCAGTCCCGGCGCATGGTTTCCATTTCGGCGCCGCCACTCAGAGCGCCAGCCAGCGCCGCTGCCACAGGCCCTGACTGCTCGACGCAATCGACATAGGCCTGGGCGATGACTTTAGCCGCCTCCTCGACCGTAGCTGCGCGCTCGAGGGCCTTGGTCAGCTCCTCGATATGGCCGGTATAGTAGCGATCATAGAGCGCGCAGAGCAGCCCTGCCCGGCTCTGGAAATGGTTATAGGCAATCGGCTTGGAGACCCCTCCCCGCTCGGCCGCCTCGGCCAGCGTCAGAGCATGCACGCCGTGCTCGGCAACATACGACCATGCAGCGTCGAGTAGGGCATTGCGGCGATCCGCCGCGGACAACTTCACCACCGGAACAAACTCATATTACGATTCGTAACTTACTTATCGTAATAAATCGCTCGCGACGCAAGCGCACCTTTTTGGTGTCTCGGAAGCGGCGTGATCAGAACGGGTTCGCTGCTTCATGGCGATCGAACACATTGCCAGATTGCGTTCGCGAGAAAGAGCTTGACCTTACCATGATGGGAAGGTGGACAAGGTATGTCGTTTTATCCCCTCTGAGGGACTTGAGAGGCGACATGACTGATTTGATCGACCGCCGTGCCCTCCTTCGGGGAAGCGCGGCTTTGGGAGGAACGGCTGCGCTCGCCAGCTGGTTTCCTGCCTGGGCCCAACCCGTGTCCGCCGGTATCGTGCGGCCACTCCCGACAGTGTCCGGCGATGAAATCCATCTGAAGATCGCTGCGCAGATGATGACGATCGATGGCCGGATGAGCCATGCGATCGGCATCAACGGCACAGTGCCCGCGCCGCTTGTTCGGCTGCGGGACGGTAAGGTCCGCCTCCATGTTGAAAATGCACTGGACGAGGACAGCTCGATCCACTGGCACGGGCTGATCCTCCCCTTCCAGATGGACGGCGTTCCAGGCGTGAGTTTCCCCGGGATCAAGCCCAGGTCGACCTTCACCTACGAATTCCCGATCGTTCAGTCGGGGACCTATTGGTATCACAGCCATTCGGGTCTGCAGGAACAGCTGGGCCATTATGGCCCGATCGTGATCGACCCCGCCGGCGAGGACCCGATCAAGTCCGACCGCGAGCATGTTCTGGTCCTGTCCGACCACAGCCCGCTTCACCCGCATACGATCTTCCGCAAGCTCAAGCAGCAAGGAGGCTACTTCAATTTCCAGAAGCAGACGCTGGCTGGCCAGCTCGCTGGCCGTGACCAGAGCGGCAAGGATCGGCTTGCCTGGGGCGCGATGCGCATGGACCCGACCGATGTTTCAGACGTAACGGGCAGCACCTACACCTATCTCGTGAACGGCCATGGCCCTCGGGACAACTGGACGGGGCTGTTTCATCCGGGCGAGCGCATACGCCTGCGCATTATCAACGCCTCGGCGATGACGACGTTCAACTTCCGGATTCCCGGTTTGAAGCTGACGGTGGTGCAGGCAGATGGTCTCCCGGTTCGTCCGGTGAGCGTCGACGAAATTCAGGTAGCGGTTGCCGAGACCTATGACGTGATCGTCGAGCCGGCAGACGACCGTGCCTATACGATCGTTGGCGAGAGTGTCGATCGCTCGGGGATGGCGCGCGCCACCCTTGCTCCGCGCGAGGGCATGGCCGCAATTGTTCCGCCGCTGCGCAAGCGTCCCTTAGCCGACATGAAAGACATGGGGATGGGCGATATGGCGGGTATGTCCAGCATGGATCATTCGGCCATGCCCTCGAGCGGCAAAGATGCTGCTTGCCCGCCGGAACATGCGGCGATGGGACATTGCAAGCCCGCCGGCGACGCGGCGGCAATGGACCAACCGACGATGAGCCACGGCACCGGCGGCATGAAGCATTCGATGCGCGACATGTCGATGGCACCCGAGGTCAAGGACACACCGACGGTTCAGACGATATCGCCGATGCCGATCGACCGAACGGGCGAACCAGGCCAAGGGCTCAAGGATGTCGGCCACAAGGTGCTGGTTTACCGCGATCTCATGGCGGTCGAGCGCAACCCCGACGTAAGAGCGCCGGACCGATCGATGCGGATCCATCTGACCGGCAATATGGAACGTTACATGTGGGCGTTCGACGGCGTCAAACTGAGCGAAGTGAAAAAGCCCATCCCGTTTCTCAAGGACGAGCGGGTCCGCATCACGTTGGTCAACGATACAATGATGGGGCACCCCATCCATCTGCATGGACATTTCTTTGAGCTGGTCACCGGCCACGGCGCCTACGCCCCGCGCAAACATACCGTCCAGGTGCAACCCGGCGGCACCGTGACGTTCGACGTGACGACTGACGCCGTGGGCGACTGGGCGTTTCATTGCCACATGCTTTATCACATGCACGCAGGGATGATGCAGATCGTCTCCGTGCGCCCCCGCGAAGGAACGGCCGCATGAAAATCCTCATCTCTCTGTTCGCAACCTCGATCCTGGCTTTGAGCGCGCCGCTGGCTGCCCAAACAATGGACCACAGTCAGCATGGCAACACCCGGGCAGATGCCAGGAAAGCGCCGTCCCGGCCCTCGGCCAAGCCCACGGCGAAGCCACGCAAAGCGCCTGCGCCTTCGCGCCAGGCGCCTGCGAAGAGCGATCCATCCTGCCCGCCCGAGCATGCCGCCATGGGTCATTGCACACCCAAGCCTGCCGGTGCCGCCAAAGGCAAGCCAAGTGCCTGGCTCAGCCATATGAACGAGTTGCGAGCATGAAAACCCTGGCATTCCTGAGTGCGGCGTCGGTCCTGGCGCTCGCCAGCCCGGCGGGCGCTCAGTCCATGGATCATTCTCAGCATCAAAGCGCGCCCGCGTCGGCCGCAGATAGACCGGACGCGACAAGCAAGACGGGGGCGACGGCATGTTCTCCGGAACATGCCGCCATGGGGCACTGCAAACCCGCCCCGGCCGAAGCGAAAAAGGACCCGCTTGTCCCTGCTTCGGCGCCCGAGGTCAAAGTCCGCAAGCAGCCTGTCTGCGCCCCGGAGCATGCGGCGATGGGCCATTGTACACCGGCGCCCGACACGCAGGAAGGTGACGAAGATTCGTCAGCTGGACCACCCCCGTCAGCGACATCTTCAGACCCCTCCTGCCCGCCCGAACATGCGGCAATGGGTCATTGCACCCCGAAGGCGGCCGCTCCCGTTATGCCATCGGTGGAGCAGTCGGGGACTGCGCTTCCAGCCGGCAATGCACCGGCGCCAGCAGCGCCCGACGCAGATTATGCAGATCGGGTCTGGGGTCGCGATGCGATGAAGCCTGTTCGGAACGCCATGATGAAAGAGCATGGCGGGATGTCCTATTCACAGGTCATGCTCAATCTCGCCGAGATCCAGATCCGCGATGGCAAGGAAGGCTATCATTGGGATGGAGAGGCCTGGTTCGGCGGGGACATCAACCGGCTGACGGTCAAATCTGAAGGCGAAGGTGATTTCGGTGGCGGTCTGGAGGGCGCCGAGGTCCAGGCTCTCTACAGCCGCGCGATTGGCCCCTACTTCAATCTGCAAGCAGGCGTACGGCAGGACATCCGACCAGAGCCTTCGCGCACATACGCCGTCATCGGCTTTGAAGGCTTGGCCCCCTACTGGTTTGAGATCGAGGGCGCGGCCTTCGTCTCGGACAAAGGCGATCTCCTGGGCAGGATCGAGGGCTATTATGATCAGCGTATCACGCAGCGCCTGGTCGCGCAGCCACGCGCCGAGGTGAACCTTTCCGCGCAGGATATGCGCGCGGAAGGGATCGGGTCGGGTCTGGTCAATGCCGAGCTCGGGCTGCGGGTTCGATACGAGATTGTCCGCGAGTTTGCGCCCTATGTGGGTGTGGCGTGGGAACGAAAATTCGGCGAGACGGCCAGAATTGCTCGCGCTGCCGGCGAGGACACCGGAGGTTTCAATCTCGTCGCCGGTGTTCGGGTCTGGTTCTGACAGAGATCGCACGCGCGGATTTTCAACGATCCTCGCCGCGATGCTCTTGAGGCTGCCCCGGACTTTCAGGACTGTGTTCGGGAAGGCTTCAAGTGCGGCCCAGACGCGCGCCAGCTAGAAAGCTCGAGTTGACGCGCGTCTGGGCCATCCAAACGGCCGATTCAGTCCTCGCTGTGATCCTCACCGATATGGGATGCCATATCGATCAGCATGTCACTGACATGCGCATCGGCTACCTGATAGAAAACCTGGCGAGACTGTCGCTCGCCCCGCACCAGTCGGGCACCACGCAGTAGCCGCAGATGGTGGCTTACGAGCGTCTGGGAAAGACCGAGGCTTTCTGCAATGTCGCCAACCGCCTTGGGCACATTCAGGCAAAACAGCAATATCCGCAGACGGGTCGGATCGCCGAGCAAACGAAAGGTCTCGGCCAGAATAGTCATCTCATGGCTCGATAGGCGGAGATGCGCATCCCCCACGTCCGGGCCTGTATGTTCATGGACGTCAGACATTTCGATCTCACTCTTGGCAGCATGCATTCGACATATGTGGACATGTTCATATGCACGAGATGAGGCTCCTCTCCAAGGACGACAAGGTCAGGGGGCGACTTTCGCTCGTGACGCCTGCCAGACCAATGGCACCAGCATGAGCGCCAGCGCGGGCAGGATGGCCCAATTGATCACGACCCAGCCTGCGCTGTGCATCACCGATCCTGCAAGGAAGGACACAATGGCTGTCACCCCGAAGACGAGAAAGTCATTCGCACCCTGGGCCTTGCCTCGTTCTGCAGGGGTGTGACAGTCGGTGACCATCGCGGTCGCTCCAATGAAGCTGAAGTTCCAGCCGACACCAAGGAGCGCAAGCGATCCCCAAAAGTTCGACAATGCGGCGCCGCTCAAGGCAACGGCACCCGAACCCGCGAGCAGCACAAGGCCGAACGCGGTCACCCGCTCCTTCCCGAACCTGGCCATCAGGCGACCGGTGAAGAAGCTCGGGCCGAACATGGCAAGAAGATGCCACTGGATTCCCAGCGCCGCGTTATCGACCCCGTAGCCTTGCTTGACCATCGCGACGGGCGCGGCCGTCATCACAAACGCCATAACGCCATAGGATACAACGCCGGTCGCGACCGCAAGAATGTAGCGTGGCATTCTCAGTATCTCGAGCAAGGGTCGCCCGGTATCGATCCCTTGCGCGGCCTGCTCGGCCCGCGGTGTTCGAAGCATGAGCAGGACGGGGATAGCGATCATCGGCAAGATCGCCTGGCTGAGAAAGCTGCCCACAAAGGGAGGTGGCAGGGCGTCACGCGTCCAGATCACAAGCTGCGGGCCCACGATCGCACCGATGAGACCGCCGACCATCACCCGCGAGATCGCGCGGGTCTTCATTTCGCCCTCCGCTGCATCGGCCGCCGCGAACCGATAGCTCTGTACGTAAGAGCTGTAGAGCCCCGCGATGAAGGTTCCCAGGCAGAAGACTTTGAAGGAGCCGGAGAAAATGCCAAGGGCTGCCACGGCGCCACCAAGAATTCCCTTCAGGGCTCCCAGGACATAGCCCGCTCGTCTGCCCCACCGTCGCATCATGGCTGCCGCCGGCAGCGTGCCAAATGCAAGACCGAGGCCGAAAAGGCTGACTGGAAACGTCGCCCAGGCCGGATTGGAGGCAAGCTGCAGCCCCACCAGTCCGCCAAGTGACATCACAATCGGCGGACTGGCGCCGCCAAGGGCTTGCGCCGCTGCCAGAACAGCGATGTTGCGCCCAGCCGTCTGCTTGCTATTCATGGGAACCTCTCATCGGGCGGAAATCGGTTGGTCGGCGGCCGCTCCACATGCTCAGTGCCTGCCGACGCGTTATATACCCGTCCAGGGTAGGGGTATTGCAGTGGATCCAGGCGACATCAATGACATAAGCGCGGCCCTCAACCGGATCGCCGGCCAGGTCAAAGGTGTCGGCCAGATGGTCGAAGATCAAAGGTACTGCATCGACATTCTCCATCAGGTGCATGCCGTCAAAGCCGCGCTATCCAAGGTCGAGACGCAAATCCTGAAGTCCCATGCGGCCTGCTGCGTCGAACAGGCGATCGCCTCGGGTGACGCCGAACAGCAGCGTGCCAAGTTCAACGAACTGGTGGAGATCTTTGCGAAGGCGAAGCTATAGGAAGCTGCGCTTCGGGCACCGTATCTGATCGCTCTTGCTCGAAGACAGTCTGCCACCCTCCGCCCAGGGCCTTTGCGAGAGCGATAAGGTTGACGGCCTGAGCCGCCTTGCTTTGTGCAAGGGAATCTTGTGCGGCAAAGAGTGCGCGCTGGGCTATCAGCAGATCGAGATAATCCAGCGTGCCGGCGCGGCGCTCGCGCAATGCCCGATCAAGGGCTGTCTGGCTATCGGCCGTCGCGGCGCCGAGAGCTTCGCGGCGCGTCGCCTCTGTCTCAATCCCGGTCAGCGCATCCTCAACATCCCTGAAGGCGACGCGGACGGTCTGTTCATATTGCAGCCGCTGGGTCGCCGTGATTGCCTCGGCAGCGCGGATACGAGCCTTGCGCTGACCATCGTCGAACAACGTCTGGCTACCGGTTGCCGCAACACTCCAGATGGTGCTGGCTGCGGAGAAGAGCGAGCCGAAGCCGCTTGCTGCGGTACCCAAGGTGAGCGGGATACGAAAGCGCGGAAAAAGATCCGCCACAGCGACGTTTTGTCGCGCGGTAGCCGCAGCTATTCGTCGCTCAGCCCCGCGCACATCGGGCCGGTCCCGCAACACCTGCGATGGCACGGACACGGGAAGCGCTGGCGCAGATGGCAGGATATGCGGCGTGCGTTCAAATTCCTGGCCCAGATCGCCAGGAAACCCTCCTGTCAGAACACCGATGGCATGCGAATGCCGGGCGATGCGGCCGCGCCACAAGGGCAGTTGAGCGAGAGCCGACTGCCATTCGGCCCTCGCCTGCGCAACGCTCGAACCGCTCGCGAGCCCGGCCCTCTGAAGGCGAGTCAGGGTATCGAACGTAGCCTTAAGACGGTCGACATTCCTTTCTGCGATGTCGAGGCGCTCCTGGGCAGAGCGCAGTTCCACATAATTTGTCGCGATTTCTGCAAGCAGGCTGAGCAGGACTGACCGCCGGTCTTCCTCGGCTACACCAAGTTCTGCATCGGCGGCCTCGACGCTTTGCCGAAGTCTGCCGAACAGGTCGATCTCCCAGCTCGCCTCAAGTTGCACAGATTGCGTGTCGGTAAATCCGATGCCGCGCGGCCATTCGACCCTTCGGCTCGTCTGCTGCTGCAGGCTGTTGGCGCTAATGCCGATCCTGGGCTTCAGCGTGCCCGAGAGCGCATCGCGTTCCGCGCGCGCGACGATGAGCCGTTGAGCCGCCACCTTTAGATCGAGGTTGTTTACCAAGGCCTGATCAACAAGCCGGTCAAGAAGCGGGTCTTTGAACCCTCGCCACCAGGTCTTGAGGTCGGTAACGTCTGCCACGCCCGCCGCAGCGGGCAAGGGCTCGCTCCAGTTAGATGGAAGCGTTGGCACTGGCTCGTCATACCGTACCATCCTTGGGGTGGCGCAAGCTGAAAGCAGCAGCACGGGTATCAGCGCGAATTGGGGACGCATGGTCTGCCTCACAGGAATTGACGGGTCCAGGCGAGGAGACGGCCATCGTTATTGGCTTTGCCGATTGCGATGCTGCAGCTCATGCCGGCCGATAGGCTGATTCCACGGGGAACCTTGTCGATCTGGACACGCACAGGGATACGTTGAGCAAGGCGGATCCAGGTGAAGACCGGGTTGACTGCCGGTAGCCCGCGCTGGTCAGCCTTTTCGTTGGTGTCGGTGACGCCTCGCCCGATGCTCACGACATGGCCTTCTATGGGTTGCTCGAACCCCATCAGCCGGATCCGAGCCTTCATGCCGGGCGCAATGCCAGCTAGCTTCGTTTCTTCGAAATAGCCTGTGACCCAGAAACTGCTGGAATCGACGACAGCCACCTTCGTATTGCCAGCCTCGGCATAGTCGCCCGGGCGCAGGCGCAGGTTCGTCACATAGCCATCGATCGGCGCTCGAACGACGGAGCGCTCGAGATTGAGGCGCGCGACATCAAGCGCCGCTACCGATCCGGAGTAGGCGGCATGGGCGATGCGAGCCTCGCCATTTGCCTGGTCGATGGTCTCGGTCGCGATAATATCGCCGCCCAGAGCCGTACGACGACGAGCGATCGCTGATTTCACCGAAGCCTCGGCGCGGCGCCCCTCCAGGTCGGCGTTCGCGCTTTGCACCGCGAGCGCGAAGCGCTTGGGATCGAGGCGATATAGAACATCACCGCGCCGGACGAATTGATTGTCCTTCACGGCGACCTCGGCGATCGTCCCTGACACCTCCGGCGCGATCTGAACGACGTCCGCGCTGACCCGGCCATCCCGGGTCCAGGGCGAGCGCACATAGGTCTGCCAGAGTGTGGAGATCAAAATGCCGGCAGCCAGGACGATCAGCAGGGTGATCCCGACGCGCAGGATGGGCTTGATAAAGGTTGGCATCGGCAAATCTCACAAAAGGAAAAACAGAGCAGCGAGGATCGCGAGATAGACCGCGCATTCCATCAGGCCCGGGTGCCAGACGAACCGCAGCACGCCTGTTCGTGTCAGCAGCGCCCGTGTCCCAACGAAGACAGGCAGCGCCGCGATGAGGTAGAGAAGCAGCGGCGGCAGGTAGACGCCGGCGAAATTGACTTCGGTCATGCGATTTTCCTCGTCCCGGCGATCCACGCGCCGTGCGCTTGCTTGAGGATGCTGAGATTACGGATGCATGCAGCGACCCTGTGCGTGATCGCCTGATCCTCGCCGCCTTGGTGATCCGATTGTTGTGTTGCCTCGAACAAGGAATCAAGCGTCAGGCTTGTCGCCGGATCATCGAGCGCCGCCGCGTCTAGGGCAGCGTTCCCGAAGTGGAGCGCGCGCTCGGAAATCCTGTCATCCTGTAACGCGGCCCTGAGCCGGAGCGCGGTCCGCCCATAGTGCAGTGCCCCGAGCGCTTCGGTCAGAACCGCAGCGGCCACTGATGGCCTCGCCTTCAGACTGACGGCGATGTTTACGAGGCGGTGGTGCTGAAGATGCTCCCAAGCGTGCCGACGCCCGGTCCATCCTTTGCGGATCGCCATCGTGACAGCTCTCCGGAATGCTGTCTCGTAGCGATGGGCCCTCGCGACAGGGTTGAAGGGGAGGATAAGCTTGAGGACCAACAGAGTGGCGATCACGGCGACCATCCAACCCAGCGCCTCGTTCAGGAAGAAGGCGCCGTCGAACAGCATCTGGTTCTGCGCATAGACCAGCGTGTTGAAAGCCACGAGGAAACCCATGCCATCGAACACGTAGCGTGGCACCGTCGTTGCGTAGAACCCGGCAAGCCAGAAAGGCAGCATCGATGCGATCAACAGCGGAAAGCCATTGACCGACGGAAGCAGGAGAAAAACGCATATGAACGCGGCTGGCAGGGCAACCAGCGTCCCCCTCACAAAAGACCACGCGCCTCCCACCGGATCGCCGGTCATTGCCATGAGGATGCTGTAGGGCGCCAGCAGAAGCAGCATGAGTGGCCATTGCTGCAGACCCACACCGATACCGATACCGCCAGCGATGACGATCGACAAAAGGGCGCGCACGCCGTTCTCCACGGCCGCAGTCCAGTCGCGATGGAAATGGAAGCCGCGTGTGGGGTGCGCATGCACGCCGTTAAGCCCCAGTAAGCCAGCGATGCCACTTTCCCAGTCCTCGATGACCTCGAGCAGCTGATCGAGCGCGATGATCACGTCGGCGCGGTCATGGGCGACCTCAAGCTCGGCGATGATCTGATGGAGGCTGAGGTGAAGCCCCCGAATTTCTGCAAGTGCGGCTTGGAGACCGGCCCGGTCGCCGGTCTCGATGCGACCGATAGCCGCCGGCAGATGAGCGCCTACTAGTTCGCGAGCCTTGAGAAACGACGGGTCCCGGGCGACGGAGGCAAAGGCGAGTTCGCGCGCACCAAGCAAGGCGGCGAACATCCCCGCCAGCCCCTCGCGGACCGCTCCGACGCGCACCGCGACATCCGTTGATTCAGCCCTGCTCAGTTCGAGCAGGTCTTCGATTGCGAACATGTCGGCTATGTGGGTGGCGCCCACATCCTGGACTCGCTCCGGATTGTTTTCCACACGATCAAGCACGAGGCGCCCAATCATGGTCAATTGCCTTGTGATCGCACCTTCAAGTTTGCCGCGAGCGGCGCGCCTGGAGAAAATCGCCGTCACAAGCCCAAGGCAGACGACACCGACCGCCACGCTTGCCACCCGTCCCAGCACGATGCTCAGTGCGTTTTCGGGAACTTCGAGCGCACCATAGGTTGCAAAGCCCAGTGTATAGCCCGCAACCGCAGGTCCGGTTGATCGGAACCCGCGAATGAGCGTCGCGGCGCCGCTACATATGCCTAGCCAAAGCCCGAAGAAAATGAGGAACAACGCAGGGGCCTGAATGAAGAGGCCCATGACGATGATAGCGGCAATGCCGCCAACCACCGTACCTGCCAGTCGCCAGCTTCCCTTCGCCAGCACGGCGCCCTGATTCATGTTCGCGACAAGCATCACGGTCGAAGCGGCCGAATAAGGCTTGTCCATCTGAAGGGTATAGGCGACCCAATAGGCGAGCGCGGCGGCGGTTACCGAGCGAAAGACATAGGCCCAGCGCGGCGTGAGCAGGTCAAAGACTTTCAGCTGCCGGGTTGCGAGGCCAAGGGCGTTCGCGGTCCTGCCGCCGAGCCGACTTTCAATCGTCTGCAGCCTCATCCCCTGACGCCCAAAGCGCAGGCGGTGGCTTCGCGCACATCCATTTTGATTGTGACTGACATGGGCAGGATTGTCCTGGGTTAGCGGGTGTCAGGGCCGGAGACTCCAAGCCTGCTCACCCTTTAACATCCAATCATCCTACCTTTCTCTTTCCAAAGTTTCAAGCTGTGGTAAGCTGGTCAACGATGATGGCATTCGCCGACCGCGGCGATGCTGGGCGCCAAGGCCCCGGAAAAGCGCGGATTTCGGTCATATATTGAACGCCAAATTGATGGGATGACCGGATGAAATCCGCTAGGAGAAGTCGATGACTCGAAACGCAACCCTAACGCAGGCGCCTCGCCGGTCGCTTGTCGACTCGGCAATCGAACAGATCCGCACCCAGATTGAGAGCGGGGCCTGGCGTGTGGGCGAGCGCATCCCCAAGGAACAGGAGCTTGCGGACCTGTTGGGCGTCAGCCGCAATACGACCCGCGAGGCGATCAGGGTCCTGTCTCATGCTGAAGTCCTGGAAGTTCGCCAAGGTGATGGAACTTACGTCCGGCTGAACGTCGATCCGACGGAGGTTATGCGACGGGTGAGCCGCTCTAGCCTCCACGATCATTTCGAGTTGCGCGCCATGCTCGAGGCCGAAGCGGCCCGTCGCGCGGCGACCCAGCGCTCCGATGCAGACGTCATCAAGTTGCGGAAACTCCTCAAGGTTCGCGGAAATCAGGAAGACCACAGCCGTCTGGAGAAGTTCGTCGATGCGGATATCGCCTTTCACAGTGCTCTTGCGTCCGTTTCAGGCAACACAGCGCTGATCGAGCTCTATCGCTACTTCTCGCAGGCGATCCGCTCCGGGGTCTGGTCGGTCCTTGACGAGGTGGACCTGCCCGAACCGGCCCTTGAAGCGCATGAGGCCATCGTAGACGCCATCGAGCGAAAGGATGCGGAAGGCGCGGCGCTCGCGGTCCGTGAAGTCGTCGGTCCGCTCATCAAGGCGCTGGCCGACAGGAGCTGAAAAGCGAGATACTATCCAGGGACCCTGAGCGCAGGAGAAGAGGAATGAACATAGGGCAAGCCGCAAAGGCGTCAGGCGTATCCGCCAAGATGATCCGCTACTATGAACAAACTGGCCTCATCCCAAAGGCTGACCGGCGCGACTCCGGGTATCGCGATTATTCGGATGCCGATGTTCACAATCTGCGCTTCATTCGTCGGGCGCGGGACATGGGATTTGCGGTCGCCGAGATCAACGACTTGTTGAGCCTGTGGCGGGACCGTTCGCGACAGAGTGCGGATGTAAAGAAGATTGCCCAATCCCATATAGACGAGTTGAGTGCCCGGATCACCGCTCTCGAGCAGATGCGCGGGACGCTTCAGACACTCGTTACTGGCTGTGTCGGCGATGCCCGACCAGACTGCCCGATCATCGCGGACCTGGAAGAGCCGGCTGAAGACCGCGGGAGCGTCTACAAACCCGATGGCGTGGCGCGGCTAAGGCACCAGTCGATTACCAAAAGGCGGGTCACCTGATGATGCAGGCCGCGGTAAGCCACTGGCACGCCCCTGCGGCGGAAAAACAAGGTTTCGACATAGAAATCTTGATTTCCTCGCGAATGCAGCAGCCGTAATCAATGGACAAAGCATCGCGTGTCTCCATGAACCGTAGACTTGCCGATGCTAATATCGTTCAGTTCCAACACGCCCCTTCCGCCACTGTCTTGAGCTACACATGACGACACAGCGTAATTCTGTTCCCTATGGCGCCAAGAAGGCCGGCGCGATGCGTGAGATGGCGCAGTCGGAGCGGCTAGACTTCATTGCCGAGGGCCTGACGATCATTCTGACAAGCGCGCGTGGGTTTTGGAACGCCGCTGAGAAGCTGACCGACAATCCCCGGGAAGCGTCTGTTCTCGAAGGCTTCGCCGAGGAAGAATCTGCGAAAGCGCTGATCTTGCTCGATCTGGTTCGATGCCCGCCTTCCAAGGTCGATGGGCGCATCGGGCGCATTGTGAAGAACTTCTACAGCCATCTTGCCAGGCTCATATACGCCAAGGCGCAGAGCTGGCGGCCCGTCAACGTCGAGCAGTTACAGGACTATGTCGATAGCGAACGCCAGGGCCATTATCTCGAAGGCGGAATGAGCGAATATATCCTGCCGAACTGGGCAATCTACAGCCGCGAGAGCACCCTCTACGCTGACATCGAACAGCACGAAGATGGTGTACCGCAGTGGAGTGACCCGACGCTCTTCTCGAGCTTGGGCATACATACACGCCCCTTCGCACTGACGCTGATCGAGGCGCTCGATGCTGTAGGCGTATTTTCGAGGGCAGGGTTAGAGGCGGCCAGCGATATCTGGGGCACCGTCGATTTTCGGGCCAAGGAGCATTCTGGCCATGTCAGAGACCTGACGCGGCAGTTGGCCAAGCGCCTCGAAGACGAAGAGTTGGTATCCGAAAGCGCGACCCAGGAACATGTGCGCTGGTTTCACCAGTTCTGGCAGATGCCGATGTACAATCTCGATTTCACGATGATACCAGCCTCGCTGGATCAGCTGAATGCCGATCGTGAAGCTGCCTACTGGTCCGAAGTTGGCTATGAGCACCATGGCGATTATTAGGGTCGGTGGGGATTACGCTGATGCGGATTTTGCCTTGCTCGGCAGGCACTTGAAGCTGCTGGACATTGAAATTTGTCGGATCAATGCAGCGATCGTGTCATCCCGTGACCCCGAATCTGACGGGCTCTGTGACGCCGGCGAGTATTTTATAGGTCATGGCTTCATTGCCATTCAGCGCTATCTTACCGCTACCCGAACCGGTCTGGGGATCAGTCTGATCGATGCGTTGAAGGTGCCGCCGATCCTGCGGGGCGGCCTGTCATTGGCCGCAGCGCTCAACGCGGCGGCCAATTACTGGAAGCACATGGAAGAGTGGATCGAGGCTCTTAACGGGCTCGATGGCGGTACGTTGAAAGGCAATGCGCTAAGGACGCTTCAGCAGATCGAAGCTGTCACCCCATGGGAAGACTATACATGCGCAAATTTGTTGGCGGTGCTTCTTGACGGCCGAGCGCTGGAACTCTCGAACCTCTTGCCATCGATCGCAGAATGGCGGGACAACCTGATCAACACGCCGCTGGTGAACAGTGGAGGGTGAATGCCGCAGAGCTCAGAGTGGCAACATCAGCGAACATCCACCCTGTCCAGAATATCGAAATCGCCTTCTGCACAAAAGATGACATGGACCGGCCCCGGCGAGAGGTTGTCCCAGGTCCATTCGTAGAGGCTGCCATGTTGAGGGCTTAGTTCACCTCGCTGCTTCGCCGATGTAACGCCATTGGCGATGAGAGAACTGCTATGACCGTCTTCCAGACGAAGGCGGTAGCGAACCCTGCCAGCTCCGCTGTCGCTATCGAACCTCATCCTCCCGCCCGCAACCATGTAAGCCACGATCCGATCCGATGCGTTTCGCCTGGCTCGATCGAGAACTCGAATCTTTCTAGCTTCGAGAGGTCCTTGGACGCGCCGCTGAGCAGGCCGGCCGCCAATCCCACGCCGAGCACGCCGAGCACGCCGAGGATCGCGCAGCCCGCTAAGCCCAATCCGAGGGGGCGTGAATTGAGCCTCCTCATCGACCGGTGGCCCCTGGCTGGTACTTGGTGGGGTGTAAGGGGCCTGGCCGGAAACCCGTTGCCGGCTGATACAACGACACACATTTTTTGAGATCGGCCGGGAGAGGCGTGTTCCGGGCATCTGCGATGGCAGGATCGAACATGGTTTCCTCGCTCATCGGTTCGATCCTCTGGCTCGATTAACGGGAAAGGATGGGAGGGCGGCAGCTGCGGCCCTCCCCCCTCTTCAGTGCTGCGGCTGCGCAGGTGGAGAGATCCTGCCGTCGGTGGCCTCTCGCGAGGCCATCTTCGTGCGTCCATAGCGCGCATAGAGCGTAGGCAGGACGAACAAGGTCAGAAGGGTCGCCGAGATCAGGCCGCCGATAACCACCGTCGCCAGCGGCTTCTGGACTTCCGCCCCGGCGCCGCTGCCCAGCGCCATCGGCACGAACCCAAGGCTTGCCACCAACGCGGTCATGACCACCGGCCGAAGCCGCTGGAGGGCGCCAGTGCGCGCAGCCTCTGCCCGGTCCATGCCCGTCCGCATGAGATCCTGGATCGAGGAGACCCGCACCAGACCGTGCAGGACCGCAATGCCGGACAGAGCGATGAAACCGACCGCTGCGGAGATGGAGAAGTCCATGCCACGCAGGAAGAGGGCAAGCACGCCGCCCACCAGAGCGAGCGGGACGCCGGTGAAAACGATCGCAGCATCGCGCACCGACCCCAGCGCACCATAGAGAAGCAGCAGGATCAGGACGAAACATGCCGGGATCACCAGTTGCAGACGCGCCTGCGCCGATGCCAGATTCTCGAACTGACCACCCCACTCGAGATAGCTGCCTGGCGGAAGACGTACATCCTTGCCAATGGCAGCCTGGGCATCGGCCACGACGCTACCGACGTCACGGCCGCGGACGTTCGCCTGGACGACGACGCGCCGCTTTCCGTTTTCGCGGCTGATTTGGTTAGGACCATCGATGACGCGGATATCAGCGACGCTTGCCAGGGGGACGAACTGCCCACTTGGCGTCGGGACCTGCACCTGGCTCAGCAAGGATATGTCGGCGCGCTGATCTTCAGAAAGACGGATCACCACAGGAAAGCGGCGATCGCCCTCGAAAATCATGCCTGACGGCTGCCCGCCCAGGGTCGCATTGACGATATCCTGCACGTCCTGGGCGGTAACGCCGAGACGAGCCATGGCATCACGATTGACCCGAATGTCGAGCATGGGAAGACCTGTGGTCTGCTCAACCTTCACGTCGACGGCACCATTGGTTCGGCGCAGAACGCTGGCGATCTTTTCCGCAGTTGCGTTCATCGTGTTGAAGTCATCTCCAAAGACCTTGACCGCAATGTCACCGCGGACGCCGGCGATGAGCTCGTTGAAGCGCATCTGGATCGGTTGGGTGATTTCATAAGCGTTGCCGGGAATTTTGCTGAGCTGCCCTTCGATGCGGGAGATGAGCGCCTCCTTTGTGAGGCTTGGGTCCGGCCAGTCTTTCCGGTCCTTCAGAATGACGAACATGTCGGTAGCATTGGGCGGCATTGGGTCGGATGCCAGTTCGGCCGTACCCGTCTTGGAGAAGACGAACTTCACCTCCGGTTGCTTCGACATCATCTGCTCGATGGGGACCTGCATTGCCTGGCTCTGCTGAACCGATGTAGCCGGAATACGCAGTGCCTGAATCAGGAGGTCACCTTCATCGAGCTGAGGCAAGAAGACCTGCCCCAGCGACATGAAGGCCAGTATTGCCAGAGCGAAGCCACCGACGCCCGCGCCGACAGTGACGACCGGCCGCTTCATTGCCCGATCGAGACCAGGTTCGTAGCGGGCCTTGAGCCAGCCCATGATCCGCCCTTCTTTCTCCTCGATCCGCTTGGAGAGCCACAAGGCGATCGCGGCGGGCACAAAGGTCAGCGAAAGGATGAAAGCGCAGACCAATGCTATGATGACGGTGAGCGCCATCGGAACGAAGGTCTTGCCTTCGACGCCGGTCAAGGTGAGCAGCGGCACATAGACGAGGATGATGATCGCCTGGCCATAGACCGACGGCTTGATCATCTCGCGTGCCGCAGAAGCGACAGTGTCGAGACGTTCCTTCACGCTCAGCAGACGCCCTTCGCGATGCTGATTCTCCGCCATGCGTCGCAAGGCGTTCTCGACGATGATGACAGCGCCATCGACAATGAGGCCGAAGTCGAGCGCGCCAAGGCTCATGAGGTTGGCCGACACGCCGGCCCGCAACATGCCAAAACCCGTCAGCATCATGGTGATTGGAATGATGATTGCGGCAATGAGCGCGGCACGGAAGTTGCCGAGCAGGAGGAACAGCACGACGATAACCAGCAGCGCGCCTTCGCTGAGGTTCTTGGCAACCGTTTTGATGGTTGAGTTCACCAGCGCCGTACGGTCGAGTACCGGCTGGACGATTACGTCGGGCGGCAGCGAAGCATTGATCTCCTCCAGTCGCGTGGCGACAGCCGTCGCGACCGTGCGACTGTTTTCACCGATCCGCATGATCGCGGTGCCGACGACCACCTCTGTGCCGTTCTCCGAGGCAGATCCCATGCGGATTGCCTGACCAGTACGGACAGAAGCGACCTGAGAAAGGGTGATAGGGACGCCCTCCCTGGTCGCCACCACGATCTTGGAGAGTTCGTCGGCATTTCGGACAAGGGCATCAGCCCGGACTGCCAGGCCTTCACCATTGCGATTGACGAAGCCTCCTCCGACGCTTGTGTTATTGCGCTCCAGAGCCGTGCTGAGCTGCGTCAGGGTGATACCCATTGACGCCAGGCGCTGGACATCGGGGACGACGAGGAATTGCTTGGCAAAGCCACCGATCGAATCGACGCCTGCAAGGCCCTGCGTATTCTTGAGCAATGGCGAGACGATCCAGTCCTGGGCCGTCCTCAAATAAGTCGCCTTGTCAGCGTCGTTGGTCAGCCGTTCGCCTTCTGGCGTAATGTAGCTCCCATCGGGCTGCATGCCGGGTTCGCCGGGCTGATGCTTGTCATCCTTGCGGTGCTCCAGCCGGACGGTCCACATATAGACCTCGCCCAGCCCCGTCGCGATCGGCCCCATCTCTGGGGTCACGCCGTCCGGCAAATTCTCGGACACGCCGGTCAGACGCTCGCCCACCTGCTGCCGGGCGAAGAATATGTCGGTGTCTTCCGAAAAGACCGCCGTGACCTGTGCAAAGCCGTTCCGGCTGAGCGAGCGGCTATATTCAAGGCCGGGAATTCCGGCCAGCGCGGTTTCGATCGGGAAGGCAACCTGCTTCTCGACCAGTTCAGGCGAAAGCGCGGGCGCGCGAACGTTGATCTGGACCTGGTTGTTGGTGATGTCGGGGACTGCGTCGATCGGCAGGCGATACAGCGCGACAGCGCCAATCACGGCGGCAAGGGCGGTTAGCAGCAGGACGAGCCAGCGCTTGTCGACCGCCCAGTTTACGATGGGGGCGATCATGGCTCAATGATCCTCATGGGTGGCTTCGCCCTTGCCGAGCTCGGCCTTGAGCGTGAAGCTGTTGACGGTTGCGATCTCCTCGGTGCCCTTGAGACCCGACTTGATGATCACGCTGTCGCCAGCCGTGTCGCCAAGCTGGACAGCCGTCGCCTGGAAACCGGTCTTTGTCCGCACGAAGACGATCGACTTACCCTCGTCCGTCTGCACGGCGGTCAAAGGCACGTGGACTGTACTGTCGCCCCCGCTTGCCGCCAGGGCAATCGACGCAGTCACCGGCTCGCCGACACGCCAGATACCCTCTCGATTGTCGAGCGTCGCGATCACGGGGACGAGCCGGGTGTTGGCATCGAGCGCTGGCGACACGAATGTGATTTTCGCAGTTGCGTGGCGACCCCCAGCCTTGACGCTCACCGTGGCGCCCGGACGAACCCGACCGGCGTCTTGGGCCTGAAGGTTGAGTGAGAGCGAGACGCTGGAAAGATTTGCGACGCGGAACAGCTCGGCGTCGGCAGCGACCGTTTGGCCCAGCACCACGCTACGGCCGATCACTTGGCCCGACATAGGTGCCACGATGCCGATGCGATTGAGGCCCCCACCCCCAGTCCCGGCTGCCGCGACCTGTTGCTGCGCCAGACGAAGCGCAATCCGGGCCTCGGTCGCTGCTGTGCGAGCGGCAATGAGGTCCTGCTCGGGCGATACACGCTGCGAAAACAATCGCTGCTCACGCGCGAGATTGCTGTTTGCCAGGGACAGCCGCGCACGGGCAGCCTCTGTTTCGGCATTGAGAGATGCAGCCTCGCGGCTCTCGATGATCGCGAGCGTTTGCCCCCGGCCGATCGCTTGTCCAAGGTTGCGGGTCAACGACACGACACGGCCGCCGATTGCGGCCGACACGACCTGCGTGCCTTGTGGATCTCCATCGATAGTAGCGGGTAGCTCGATCGTACCCGCACCTCCCAACAGAGGCCGAGCGGTCTGAATGCCGGCCGAAGCAATCTGGTCGGCGCTCAGCGTGATCTTGCCCTCGTCCGCATGGGCGTTGCCACCCTCCTCATGTTCAGCAGCAGGCGCGGCCTTATTGTTCGCAGTCTCCTCGGTGCCACCGCCGCACGCGGCGAGTGCGAGCATGAGCGACAAAGGCAGAGCGGCGTGGATGATCTTCCTGGATTGCATGGATCAGTTCCCCTGTTCCGGCGCTGGCGCGGTCAGGCGCTCCAGCTGCGCACGGGCATTCTGGTAGGAGGTGAGCGCGTCGATGGCAGCGAGCCGTGTCTGCGCCAGCGTTCGCTCCGCATCGAGCAGGTCGAGCTGACTGAACTTGCCTTCCCGATAGCCGATACGGGCGATGCGGGCCGCCTCGCGGGCTGCTTCAAGAGCAGGTCCGGTCGCAGTTTGAGCGGTCACGGCAGCGTTGGATGCGGCCGCTTGCGCATCGGTTATGGCCTGCTCGATATCGAGCGCAGTCATTCGCTTCTGCGCTTCCACCTGATTGCGCTGCGCTCGGGCCTGCGTGACGGCGGCCCTGCCCGAATTGAAGATCGGGATCGGCATGGTGACGGTGAAGATGAGCGCGGTGTCGTTGGTGGCCGAAAGTCTGCGTACACCAGGTCCAGCTTCGAGATCGGGGACCCGTTGCGATCGGGCAAGCCGGACATTCGCGTCAGCAACTGCCAGATCGGCGTCCGCTGCCGCTAGAGCAAGCGTGCCTGCTGCAGTCGGTGGAACATCTGGACCATATCCATGCGGCAAACGCTCGAGCCATGCCGTATCCAGCGGACCGTCCACCGATTGCCCTATCCGACGAGCCAGATTGGCCCGGGATGCCTGAGCCAGACGAATGGTTCGGATCAACTCGGCGTCGGCGTTGATTTTGGCCACGTTGGCGCGTTGTTCCTCGATCGGTGAGGCGCGCCCGGCCTTTACGCGAACACTGGCGGCATTAGCGGCATCGCCGGCAATGCGAGACTGATCGCGTGCGGTCTCGACACGGCGTTCGGCTGCAACTGCCTCCACATAGAGCTGGGTGACCTGTAGCCTGATGTCCGCCTGTGTGATGGCCGAGACGAGCAGAGCCCGATTGGTCTGAGCATTAGCGACCGCAATGCGTGCCGAGCGCTTACCGCCCAGCTCGATCGGGATTGCGACACTGACCGTCGATTCGGCACTGCCAACGCCGCTATACGGTCCGCTCCCCGCGATGTTCTCTACTTGGGTCTGCACGGTCGGGTTGGGTCGAAGGCCAGCGACGGTACGAGCGGCACGCGCCGCCTCGACATTGGCCTGTGCAGCTTCTGCCGCCGGCGCACTGCCGCCAGCAGCGGCAACCGCCTGGTCAAGGGTGTAGGGTAACGCCCCTGCTACCGCAGCAGGCGTTTCCTGTGCCTGCGCCACAGCGACGCAGGACACGGCAGCCAGCAAGGCTGCAATGGATCGGAACATGAAAGGGAATCCTGAACACGAGGCATGGATGACCACTGGCCCGAATTCAGGCGCAGCAATCCGCTATGGCTCTGTCAGGCTATCGGCGGGCGCAGGTTAGGGCCGATGGCCCAGCGCTTGGAGGATATAGGTTGAGGGATGACCACCGGAGCGGTCAGTGCCAGAGAGATCATGTCGCTATTGGCAAGGGTCGGCACGAACGCTGACGAACCATGGCAGCCGCCGTGATGGTGCGGCATCGCCTTGTCGGTATCGCCTTGCGTCTGATCCATGTCGCCATCGCTATGCACATAGCCCGAACATTCGATGGTCGGAGCGCTGGGAACTTCCAGAGCATGCACAAGCGTCGTCGTCAGCATGGACAACGACAGCAGGCAGAGAAGGAAACGTCCTAAGCGGCGCATGGCGAGGTACATAATCGGCTTTCCCAAGGATGTCATCCGAGAACCTAAATCTTCAACGAACCATGATCGCCGTTAATGTTATTCCGTATCATCACTTCGTCTTGTAATGCGCATCTTAAAGATCGCACCTTATTTAAGACAACGGAAACGAGCACTGAATTCATATGACAGAAAAATGACTATATCTTTTGTCATGGCTTGAAACAGAGCATTAGTTCTTTGCCCTATTAGCTCACACGTGACGAGGTTGGGCACAGCGTCTGGCGTGAGAACTTCGAACGGAACAACCTGTAGTCCGCCCCGGGTTGTTCGAGGGAAGCCGTCGCCCCCGCTCTGGGGCGGCAGGGGCGACGGGACCGAGCGGGGGGCTCGGATCGGTTAGTGGGCGTGAGCGTGCTTTCCGGCACCCCCGCCACATGTGGACTTCTTGGCGGAGCCGTGACCATGGTCGTGGCCACTATGATCGTGGCTGGCTTTGTTCGGCGCAGCAGCAGTCCGTTCGGGCGAAAGGCTGCAACTGTCCGAGCCGCTCCAATCCACGGCAACCGTGGGGTGCTCGATCTCAAAGCGATCAATAAGCTGCCGCTCGACGGCCTGTACGACCGTGCGAGGATCCGAACCTTCGGCGAGACGGACGTGCATGGTTGCAAGGGTCC
>JAPKCG010000551.1 GCA_028823055.1 Sphingomonas bacterium | reverse complement strand
CCTGGCACCCGGGTTTGCGTCCGCCGGTTGCGTCTCCGTCCGCCCGTTCCCCGTACCTGACCCGTTGTCGCGCAACGTCTTTTCCGAGTTCGCGGACGCTGCGGACGGTAGGGACGGTTCCAGCACCTCATTTTCTGGCGCGCGGGAAATCCGAATAGTGCGAGTGCGTGCACGGCCTTCGCGGTCCTTCGAAATTTCGATCCCGACCTTACGAAGAAACGAGGCAGCGCGATCCAGCCGGCCCGACATAGCCCGAGGTGTCTTTGGCCATGTTTTTGCCCGGAGTAGGGTCTCGCTCAGTGGTTTGGAGAGAACCTCCAGAAGCTCGGTCGCGGTCCCTTTCCATTCCTTGCGTGCCTCCATCAGCGAGCGAACGGCCGACCCGACTTGATCGGCTTCTATTACGCTGTCGATCGCCTCGTCGCGGTTGTTGGCATACGCCCGCATGAAGTCGCCGTCATCCGAATGCACTCCCTCGCAAGCTGTTGCCCAGATCGCGAAGTCGGCCATGCGCGGGAGCTTCTCCAGCACTGTGTCTGGTAGCCGCTTTATACCGAGCGAGGCGGCGTCAAGCAGCGCACCGAGAATCCCCGGGCTGGCCTCGTCGAACTTCGCCCACAGTTCCTTTTCCGGCCGCCGGCGCTCCTCGGGAATCGGTTCCAGGGTCAGGAAGATCGCTCGGTCGGCGAGATCGGGTCGGGCCACGATCTCCTCGATGCCGTTAAGGATCACTGGCCGCGACGCTTCAAAGAGAACCTCATCTTGGTCAGTGAACAGTTGACGCACAGCAAATCCGCCGCCCGTCGCAAGCCGACACAGCGTGTCCGAAATCCAGTCCCGAAGACCTGATACGTTGTCGAAGGCCAGCACATGGGCATTGGTTGCAGCGATGAACAGGTCGCGGTCTTCGCGTGGCAACGCTCTTAGTGGCGCGGCATTGGGATCGAGCAGTGTTCGCAATATGGCCGAGAACGTGGACTTGGCCGAACCCTGCTCACCGGATAGAACGAGGACGGGGTAGGGGCCTCGATCTCGTAGTGCAGCAAGTATCCACGCGATGATGAGAACGAAATCGCTATTGCTGCTGAAGTTGAGAAACGGGCGCAGTAGATCGATGGAGCCACCCTTGACTGGCATGGGTAGCGGTTTCATTCCAGCGGCCCGGCGAAACCGTATTGGAGGCTCGTCGACTATGCGCCAGCCGTCTTCATCGATTTCAATTGCACGCCAATGGGCGTCTGTGAGGTCGAGGTAGAGCTTGCCCTCGCATCCCGCGACGCGAATGTCCACATCCATCTGCGGCGCATCGAAACGGGCCCTTGCCTCGACGACATTCAGAGTAGAGTTCAGAGCTTCCGAGTTCGGAGCACCGTCTTCTTGTTCGTAGTACTGCCGCGCGAGCCATTGCTTGAACCCCTTGCTGCGAATAGGCCAAGTCTCACGATGGCCATTGACGTCCAAATCCACGAAACCAGTGCCATCGGATGTGTGGAGCAGAAATAAGTCGCATGTGAGGCCGATGAGGATGTCCGCCTGGCTCGGCCCGCGACCGCCGACGGTGCCGCTCATCTCTGCCAAGGCTTCGTCGAGTGCTGTCACGCGACATGCCCCGCCCGTCTTGAGCCCCGCCCGCAGAACCTCGAAGGTGGGCTTGTTCTCGCGTTTTAGTTCACACAGTCGCGTTAGTACTTCAGTCTCAAAAGGCGCGCCGGGGTCGGTAGCGGTCCTCTCGACCAATCCATCCAGCGGATTGACAACTTCCAGCGCCACATCAATCGAGGCAGCCGGGTTCGTGATTTCGTTACTCATGACGCCCCCTTTTCCAGCCAGATCGCCAGATCGTTGAAGTCGGTGAGGTTTTCGGGTGCATCGCTAGGCCATAACGGCAGCGCGAATAAGGCGCTGGCTGCGATCGCCGCTGCGCGAGCCTTAGTGGCACCGGGGTTCCCCGCTGTCAGCCGGTCATCATCACCAGCGATTATCAATTTGGCGGATGGCCATCGAT
>JAPKCG010000096.1 GCA_028823055.1 Sphingomonas bacterium | reverse complement strand
CAGCAGCGGGGCGATCCAGCCAATTGCCATGAAGCCGCCAACGACGGCTATGAGGCATCCAGCAAGGATTTTGAAGGTCCTCGGACGCAGAGCATATCCATCGCCTGCTGACCATTGAGAGTCCTCGAAGTGCTCTCGATTATCCGCGGCGAACGGGTTCACCTGCCACCATCCCGCGCCTACGCCCGGGTTGGTATCGTTGTCGAACATGATAGGCTGACTCTGATCAATTTTCATGGCGCACCTCGCCCAATAAGTTAGAGCGAAATGAACATGTTGGCAACGCGAGATCATCGTCGGGTTCTGGCTGTTCAGCACCGTCCACCGGCGCTGAATGACTTGTCGGGCACTCTGAACTTCGGCTTCTCATGGCTACTGGTCATGGCGATCGGGCTCATGCCCATCGCCGAGGCTTCGCTATCTCGTTCGCCTTCGGTCTCGATGCCGACGACGATCGTATTCTTTGTTGCGGTCGGAAGCGCGGTCCTCCTCCGCCGGCGCTATTCGTGGATGGGCCTGGTCCTCCACATCTTCGGTCAGATTGCTATCTGGCTTTCGCTGTTCGTGATGTCGCTTGCGATCGTGCTGATCGCGATCCCTCTCAAATAATCCCTTTGTGTCTTATCATCGGCGATAGCACCGCCCTAGGGACAGCAAACGCGCTTGCTGCGCGGGGAATACGCTGTGCCGTCCACGCGCGTGTCGGTGCGCCGTCAGGTGAGTCCATCAAAACATTCCGGTCGCCCTTAGGTGGTGGCCGCGTCTTGATCGCTCTCGGTTCTAATGACCCGACCAACCCACGCCTAGCGCGCAACCTCATGGTCGTTCGTCAGAGAACGATGGGATCTCACGTCACCTGGCTTGCGCCCTATCACGCCAGCGCTGCCAGAATTGTCACGGACCTAGCGCGTAGCTTCGGCGATCCAGTGATCGAGCTTGCCTCAGTTCCCAGCCGCGATCGCGTGCATCCGCAAAACTACCGGACGGTCGCAGCTGCCCTGCAGTGGCGAAAAACGGCATCGACCCGCGTGGAATATCGCGCCGAGCGCGCCCTTCCTCCACCGCAAAATGAATTGTCGGTTCGCCAAGCAGTCGTACTTAGCTTCTGATTGAGCATTTCATCAAATCCCCGACGTCTACGGGGTTCAAATGGAGCAGGGATGATGAGTGGTTTTGACTTCGACAAAACGGCACCTTCGGAAGCGAGAAGTCGGCCGACGATTATGCGAAACGCAACAATCTGAGCGTGCAGGATTATCAATTCCGTGAGACGGGCGAAGGCGAGAGCGTCGATTTAGAAGTCCGTCGTCCCGCGGTGGACGACGAATAACTTCACGACACTGGTGAAGGCCGTAACGAGGGCTTCTTCTGATTTCACAATCAATCAGCTATCTGCCCGGCCGTAAGCCTCGCGGGGGTGTTCATGTGTTGGACCAGAGGCAATCACGGCGTCAAAAAAGACTGCCATCTGCTCGCTGCTCAACTCGATGGTATCTGACCAATCATCCGGAAAATGAACCTCTGGCTCGAACCCGCGATAGAATAGGTCGGGCCGCACTTCCCAAAGCTTTAGCATTTTCTCTTTGGAGTTATGCTTTACGAGGTTCACGAGCCGGCGAAGGTTTTCGACCTCGGGGCTAACCGGAATGTCCATGGCTCCTAGAGCGGTCGCGAGCGCTCTGTGGTTGTCTTTGGAAGTGGTGAGCTTCGTCATCTTCCTGACGACGCGCTCCCATGCATGGTAGAGCGCTATCATCATGCTCTTACGCACCTCCATCTGGGTGCTTTTGATCGCCATGAAGTCGTAGTGGTAGCCCTCGTTCGGATCGTTGAGAAGGTCACCATCAGAGTCGAAGGTAGGTCCCTCGACTTCCCCCGCCGCAATCTTGCGGTCGTTTTCTGCCATCTCGGCAGCCACGCGCTCCTCATCCTCCCTCATCGCTCGTTCTGCGGCTTCCAAACCACGCCGCACCAGGCCTACCGCCTCTGCGAGATCGTATGCGTAAGGGTTAAACTTCAGCCAACTCATCGTCGGGTGATGCTTGACGGGCGACCGGTGGGTCAATCCGACAACCGACAAAGTGGGTGAGATTCTGACAGAGTGGGTGAGACCGTCTCATCCACTGTGTCATCAAACATCGGATGAAAGCTCAGGATAACTGAGACTTGAGCTGAGAACGTGTAACCGTCTCGCTATTGGCTTCCTCTGGTTTGCTACGCGGCCGTGATCTTAGGATCTCAGGATGGGAACGGGTGTGATGGTAGCATGCCCTCGTCGTCTGCAGCTCATACAAACTAGGCGTGTCACCGCCTTGGACACCTCGCCAGCAAATCGGAACCGTTCAACGATCTTCTCCGAGGGTATGTTGATCGTTCTCCCGCACTTGCAGACGATGCGCATATCAGATCGATCGCCGGCCCATTGCGCCAGTGTCACGTAATTTCCCTCGGCCTTCCCTGGCATTCAGCCCATACTCGTCTGGTAGTTCATGGCGGTGTGACCTCCTCGTAGCAGCCCGCGCGCCGGAGCTGACGGACGATCCCATTGAACGCGGCGGTGACGCCTTGAGCGCGTCCGATCTCGTTGTTCTGCGAGCCTGAATCCCAATAAAGCGCCAGCGGCCACTTCTCAGGGCAATGCGGCAGCAGGCAACGCAAAGCGAGGCGGACTTCCGGTACGTCCACTCGTGACTCCGAACAGCGCGACACGCCGGTGCGTAGGATATGCACGGATAGCGCGATCACAACGCGCTGATGCCTGGGGAGCTTTGACACAGATCAATGGAAGTCATGCGACTTGAATCGCACGACTTGCTCCGGGTCCATGCCATCCGCGTGGGGCGGCCAATACTGATTGCGCGGTTCCGGCTCCCAGCCCTTGTCACCGCGGTCGGGCAAGCCGGGATGCTGCGCGGCATCCCCTCGCCCGGTTCGGTGCGGAAACGACATGTCGCCGACGCGGTGCAGCAGGTCGCCATGGTCGATGATCCGGTCGCAGATCACATGGATGATCTCGCCTTCCTTCTGAACGCGACCCTTCATGCCGACCATCGAGGCGCTCATGATCGTGCGCCGTTGCGCCTCGAAACGGTCGGGCCAGAGGATGCCGTTCGAGACGCCGGTTTCGTCCTCGATAGTTATGAACAGCACACCCTTCGCCGAACCGGGCTTTTGGCGGACCAAAACGATGCCAGCGACCTCGACGTGGCGGCCGTCGCGGATGTTCGCGAGATCGGCGCATTTCGTAACGCCGCGCCGTGTTAGCTCGTCCCTCACGAAGGACAGCGGATGGGCGCGGAGCGACAGCTGCAGCGCGCGATAGTCCTCGATCACCTCTCGACCATCTGTCAGGGCACGGAGCGCGACGTCCGGCTCTACGCCCTCGGCGCTGAACGTCTCCGCCTGGCGATCGGCCGCGGCGAAGAGCGGTAAGGGCGCTTCGCCCAAGCCACGCACCTTCCACAGACCCTGCCGGCGATCGACGCTGAAGCTGTGGAACGCATCGCCATCTGCCAGTTTCTCAATCGTGGCACGCTGCACCCCCGATCGCCGCCAGACGTCCTTCACACTCTCGAATGGCGTCGTTGTACGCGCACCAACGATCTTGGCGCCGTCCGCGTTCGACAGGCCGCGTATCTGCCGCAACCCAAGGCGCACGGCTAGATACCGTCCGCCCGTGCGTTCTAGCGTGCAGTCCCAACGACTGGCGTTGACGCAAGGAGGCTTCACCTCGACGCCGTGGTCGCGCGCGTCGCGGACGATCTGGGCCGGCGCATAGAAGCCCATCGGCTGCGCGTTCATGAGCGCCGCACAGAACACGTCTGGATGATGATGCTTCATCCAGCTGCTGGCGTAGGAAATCTTGGCAAAACTCGCCGCATGGCTCTCCGGAAAACCGTAGGAGCCGAAGCCCTCGAGCTGGCGGAACGTGCGCTCTGCAAACTCCCTTGGATAGCCGCGCTCTACCATCCCCTCGATCAGCTTTTCACTAAAATGAGAGACGCCCCCTGTGAATTTGAAGGTCGCCATTGCGCGGCGCAGCTGGTCCGCTTCGGCGGGCGTGAAGCCGGCTCCGACGATCGCGACCTTCATGGCTTGTTCCTGGAACAGGGGCACGCCCAGCGTCTTTTCCAGCACGGCGCGTAGTTCCGGCCGGGGATATTCCGGTTTTTCCAACCCCTCGCGCCGGCGGAGATACGGATGGACCATGTCACCTTGGATCGGTCCCGGCCGCACGATCGCCACCTGAATCACTAGGTCGTAGAAGCGCCGTGGCTTCATGCGGGGCAGCATGCTCATCTGCGCCCGGCTCTCGATCTGGAAAGTGCCGAGCGTGTCTGCCTTCGAAATCATGGCGTAGACGTCGGGATCGTCGTCCTGCAGGTCCGCCAGCCCGACGCGGAGCCCCTTATCCGCCTCGAGCATGTTGAAGGCTCGGTTCATGCAGCCAAGCATGCCCAATCCCAGGACGTCGACCTTCATGAATTTCAGCGCATCGATGTCGTCCTTATCCCACTCGATGATCTGGCGGTCTTCCATCGCAGCTGGCTCAATTGGAACCAGGTCGTCGAGCCGGTCATGCGTCAGCACGAAGCCGCCTGGGTGCTGAGACATGTGCCTCGGAACGCCAATCAACTTGCGCGCAAGGTCCAGCGTCAGGCGTAGTCGACGATCGCCGATATCAAGGTTCAGCTCCTCGACCTGCTTCTCGCCCACGCCGTCGGCCGACCAGCCCCAGACCAGGCCGGCGAGCGAGGATGTTAGATCCTCCGGAAGTCCAAGTGCTTTGCCCACGTCACGCACGGCACCGCGCGCGCGGTAGCGGGTGACGACGGCCGTTAGCGCGGAGTGATTGCGGCCGTAGGTCTCATAGATCCACTGAATGATCTCTTCGCGGCGCTCGTGCTCAAAGTCGACGTCGATATCGGGCGGCTCCCGCCGCTCGCCTGAGACAAAGCGCTCGAAGAGCAACTCGTGCTTGATCGGGTCGATCGACGTCACGCCGAGCACGAAACAGACGCAGCTATTGGCGGCTGAACCGCGTCCTTGGCACAGGATGCCTCGCCGGCGCGCTTCACGCACGATCGCGTACACCGTCAGGAAGTAGGGCGCGTAGCCAAGCTCACCGATCAGCCGCATCTCATGGGTAATCTGGTCGGTATAAGCCTGCGGCACGTTGCCATCGAACATCCGGTCGACAGCTTCATCCGCCAAGCGCTGCAGTGCTTCGTGAGCGGTCAGCCCGTCGATGAGCTTCTCGTGCGGGTATTGGTACTGTAGCTCGCCGAGGTCGAACGTGCAGATGCGCAATATGTCGACGCTGGCCTGCAGCGCGTCCGGGTAGGCTCGGAAGCGTCGAACCATCTCGTCGGGCGTTTTCAGCGCGCGATCGGCGTTGACCTCGCGCCGGTAGCCGAGCTCATCGACGGTGCATTTCTCGCGCACGGCCGTCACCACGTCCTGCAGCAGCCGTGCCTCATGCGAGTGGTAGAGCACGTCGCCGGTGACGACTGCCCGAACGCCGGCACCGCCCGCCTGACGCGCCAAGGCATCGATCCGCGCCGCGTCCCCCGGCCGACGTCGTTGGAACAGCGCCATGTAGCCGCGCCGTCCGTAGATCGCCTTCAGGTCCCTCAGCGCGGCAAGGTTCTCCTCGTCTGCCTCATGGGGCAGCAGGATCGCCACGACGCCTTCGGACCATGGTTCTAGGTCGTGCCAGTGGAGGAGGCATCCGCCCTTCCCTGCCCGCTTTTTCCCCACGGTCAGCAGTCGCGTGATGCGCGACCAGGCGGGGCGGTTGGTGGGATAGAGCAGCAGGCGACGGCCGCAGGATAGATCAACGCGCGTTCCTGCGATCGAGCGGACGCCTGTGGCTTTCTGCGCCTCCCACGCGCGCACGACGCCGGCGACCGTGCCGATGTCGCTGACGCCGATCGCTGGATATCCAAGCAAGGCCGCAGCCGCGAACAGCTCCTCGGGGCTGGATGCGCCGCGGAGCAGTGAGAAGTGCGTCAGCACCTGAAGCTCGACATAGTGGGTCATCCGAAGACCCCGTGCATCCACCACGACAGGTCGCCGGTATCATCCTCGAACCCGTCACCGCGGCGGAACACCCAGTACCGGCCGCCCGCATCGTCCTCGACCCGGTAATAGTCACGGACCGCCCATATCTCCGCGTCGCGTCGCCACCATTCGCCGTGAACGCGCTCGGGGCCGTCGCCGGCGACGACCTTGTAGACCGTTCCCCGCCACTCGAAGCGTCGCGGTGGCTGGTCGGGCATCAGCGCGATAACTCGGTGCAGCGGCTCTGGGCGCGCGAAAAGACGCACCGGACGTTGCCAAGCAGGCCACTCCCCCGGCAGGACATTCGGGTCGGAGTGGGCGACGGCCCGCTCCGGCACATGGCTCTCTACCGGGGCGATGCGGAAGACCGATCGCATCCCTATCCTGCCCGCGATCACGTCAACCAGTCGTGCGGGATCACGCACAAGCGTTTCGCCCGCCAAGACCGCCCCGAGATCTACTGCATCAAGGGGCTCGGTATGCGGTGCTACCATCGTAAATTGCTCGAGGCCCCAGCCCGGGTCGATGCGCTCGATACGCAGCTTCAGCAGCCGCAGCAGGTGCGTAACTTCCCTTGTCGGCCGCGATGTGCCGATCGCTACAACCTGTTCGGTGCCGTCGACGCGCATTCCCGTCAGGCGCAGCGATCGAGCGCCGAGTCCCCTCGCCTGCAGCACCTCGGCAAGGTCCGCCAAGAGATCCGACATGACCTTCTCGATCGCGTCGGCCGTGCTGATCGGTTCGAGCAGCCGGCGCTCGACCGCCGGCACCTCGGGGTCATCTCGCGGCGTGATAGGCTCGGCGATGCCGCCTAGCGCCTGATCGAGACGCGTGATCGCCGGCAGACCAAGTCTACGTGCCAGCGGCCCCCGCGCGACCGGCAGGAGATCCGCGATACGCTCAAAGCCGAATTTGCGAGCGGCCGACAGCGCAGTCGGTGTCAGGCGCAGCGCCGCGATCGGCAACGAGCTGATTGCCTCGACCGTGCCGTGTGGATTGACGCGCGTCAGCTCTCCTTTCCCGAACCGTGCGAGAGCATGTGCGGCGCCCGGTGTGTCCGCAACCGCGACGCGAGCGGTGAAGCCTGCCCGCCTGCAGAAGGCCAGGAGACGACGACAGAAGCGCTCCTCCCCGCCGTGAAGATGATCGCAGCCGGCGAGGTCGATCCAAAGGCCATCCATCGGCGTCACCGCGGCGATCGGCGACCAGCGCCGGACGGCCAGTAGTGCGAGGCGATCGAGCAGCGCCGCGTCTGCTTCTGGCTCGGCCGGACGGAAATCGAGATCAGACACCAGCGCGCGAGCATGGGTCGCTGCCATGCCGGCATGGATCCCCAACGCCTGCGCGCCTGTGCAGGCGGCGACCACCTCCTCGCGACGACCGATCTTGCCGATCAGCGCAAGCGGGGCGTGATCGACGGATAGCGCTGCGGCCAGCACGCTTCGCATAGTGGGCGCAGCCGCCTTGTAGGGGTGGCTCGCTGCCTCCGAACGTCGGCCGAGCTCGCGCATGGGTGGCTGTGCGTGAACGGGCAGAGACGCAATCTGTGCCTCCACTTCTTCACGTGATTGCGCGCTGGTCCGTGCCCAACGGGCACCAGGACGCCAACCACCGCCCCGCGGCACCGAACAGGCGCCAGGATCGTCGTCGACCGGTAACTGGAGGGCGGGGCGCTCAGGCGGCCGCGAAGCGGGCCGTTCCAACCGTCTCAGCCGCTCGATGGCCAAGTTCGGCAGGAACAGCGAGACAACCCGTCTCATCGCTGGCCTCCAATATTAGGGAAAAGCCCTCACCTCCGCGCTGTCGCGCGAGTTCGATCGACCACCGCGCTCTTCCCACACCCGCGACATCCAACCGCGCCGAAGGCGCGGAGCCGATCCGCCAGCGCGTCCATGCGGCAGATGGCTCGGCGAATGAATCCTCGTCCCGTTTGCGTCGACGCCGCATCAGCAAGATGGGAATATCGGCTTCAGCCGCGACCAGCTGCAGGCGGCGCGTGGCAACCATCGATACTTTACTGGCGTCCGCGACGATCGCCGACGGCGTGCCGTCGCGCGCAGCGTCTTCGATCACGGCGAGCAGCGCGGCATCGTCAGGTGTGTGCGCGTAGATGACACTTGCAGCCGTAAGGCCCGCCTGAGCCAGCCCCGGTGCGTAGATATCGGGCCGGCAGCTTGCCCAAAGCACCAGCCCGCCGGCGTTCACCGCTTCGCGCGCCGCAATCCCGGCCAGGAACAGCGTGGTCGCCGCGTCGTCGACCAATGCCCCGGATTGGGCGGTCGCCTCGTGCAACGCTCCGGCACGCAGACCCCCTGCCCCGAGCCGGCTGTCTATCTCATCAATGCCAAATGGCAGCACACGATAGTCCGTGACCGGCGTGGCGATCGTCCGGAGATGCGCTATGCTTGGCGCGAAGGAATCGAGGGCGGCGGACATCGTGTTCTAAGACTCTACTCGTTCCCTTTATGTTCCGTTAATGCGGTCAATTGGTCAAGCGCCGAACTTCTCAGCTCGTCGTGTTGAAACGGAACGCAGGCGATACGAAGCGGCAACAGACAGTGAAATTCCGCTTCCCAAGACCCGTCGCGTGACTCATAGAAATACGATGCCGATCCGTGCCGAAAACCGCTGGCTCTACCCGATCGACTGGCAGCAGCTGTCAGGCACGATCCGGTTCGAGCGTGCCGGCAGGCGCTGCGAGCAATGCCGTCGGCCACACCTTCGACGGGTTGCGCATCTTGGCGACGGACGTTGGTGGGACGCCGATACGTCGTGTTGGCGATCGGACCAGGGCAAGCGCGTCTCGATGAAGGCGGGCTTCACGCTCGCGAGCGTCCGGATGACCTATGTCGTGCTGGCCTGCGCGCACCTCGATCATGATCCGGGCAACAGTGCTCCAGGAAACTTGCGTGCGCTTTGCCAGCGTTGCCACATGATCCACGATGCGGCCGAGCATCGCTGGCAGCGATGGTGGAATGTATTTCGAGTGCGGGCGTTGCGGGATTTGTACGAGGATCCCCGGATCACGCGTGAGCGTCACTCGGCTCGATAATACGCTGCGGCTCCACGCAGCCTACGCCTTCGTCTCTCCGCCATTTTCATCCACCCAGGCGAGTAGCTCGAACCCCTGTGATCCTCCGCTCAGGGCGTCGATTGGGTTAATCTTTGCTGCTTCAAGGAGGTGCTGCCAGATTGCCTCCACGTCGTCATAGGCGCGCGTACAAAACTCCCATGTGAGGCGTTCTTCGTATTCCGGACGGTAGTCACGCAACTGCTTTCGAAACTCGGCATCTGTTCCGAATGCTTCCCACTCCCGCACCTTTGGCTTGTGCGGTTTAGGATGAGCGAACATGTTTCGCAGCTCGTTGAGTTTGCCGATGGTTGCGTAGGGTCGCTTATTCCAATCGATGTCCACGCCGGTCATTTTTCGAAGGGCTTTGACCTTGGGGTCAGTACATAGAACGGACCCAGATATACGCTAAGCGCCTGTCTGTTTTCAAAGGCGGTGTCAGCAGCGCGACGCATCTATGAGGCTCTCAGCGTTTTGATTTTCACAGTCGGTGTCGCTGACGATCGAAGTCGGCTGTAAACGTTCGCGCTAAATGGCGGCGTTCTGATCAAGATATTTGTCAGTTACC
>JAPKCG010000095.1 GCA_028823055.1 Sphingomonas bacterium | reverse complement strand
CGCGGCAATATCCGCACAGGCCATCGACGAGGCGCAGGAATGCATCCCCGCAATTGTCGCAATCGCCCGCGCTGATCGCGCCCACCGGATGCGCTCGCGCCGCCGCGACCCCGCGTGCGACATGCTCGTCGATGATCGACTGCGCCATGTCAGCCGCGTCGCCCATCACTGCTCGTCCCGAACGATGGAGAGCGGGCAGACCCCGGTCAGCTGCGCATTGATCTGCGCCGCCAACGCCACGTGGCGTTCCTCAAACCGATCACCGATTGGCGAAGCACCGATCAATGCAGTCAGCGCGGCGCTCGGCTCCCGAACCGTGATGCGATAAACCCGATCGTCGGGGCAACGCTCATCGATCACAAGGAACCGGGCATCGCCAACGCCGAACGCACGATATTCCTGATTCCCATCGGCATCGACGTGGACGACGAATGTCGCGCCCATCACAGCGCCCCCGCCGGGGTCGACTTGCGCCCGATGGTCAGCACGCGGCGTTGACCCGGCCCGCGATCCTCGAGCGTGACCGCGCGCGCCTTGACCAATTTCTCCACCCGATGCGCCGCCTGTCGCGTCGTCAGCCCGCATTGCGCGCCGATCTCCGCATTCGTCGGGCACGGCTTGGAGAAATTGACCGCGCGGCGCAGGATGCGCAGCACCGCCGCTTCGCCGGTTTCCTCGGCATCCGTCACCGCCGCGACCGCGACCGGCTGTTCGCCGACATCGACCCGACGTTTGACCAGATACCATTCGCGCGTCCGCCCGCCGGGGCGCAGCCGGTCGTGCAGCCGCACTTCGCGTTCCTCGAACAGGTCGCGCGCCCGGCTCCACGCCGCCAGCGTCCGGGGCGGCACCGCGCCCCAGGCATAAACGAGCTCGTCGCCGATCGACGCCGATGCCAGCCAGTCTTCGATGACCGCGACATCGATCGCCTGCGACAGCGGGCCGATCGTGATGGTGGGAACGGGGTCAGACGCCATCCGTCCCCCCGATCGATTGACCCGGTGAGGCGGGGTTTGCGGGGCTGCATGGGGCACCCGCCTCACCGGCACGCAGGGCGCTGGCCGCTCCGCCCGCCTGCGTGTCTCGTGTCCGATCGACCGCTGCCACACTGGCCGCGCATCGATCGAGAAAAAATGTCGGGACTGACAGGGGCGTCACGCTGCGACCCTCCGCGCCGCATTGCCCGCCGCCTGAACGCCCGCGTCGACCGGGTCGAACCACCCGCCCCGCGCCTCGCGCTGCCAGTCGAGCCGCTCGATCCCCTTGCCCGGCCCGCCCGTCGCGCGGCCGATGTCGCCCGCCAGTTCCTCGCCCGGGATGATCGCGCCATCGACCAGCCTCATCAACGTGCCCGGCGCGACCCGCATCGACTTCGCCGCCGCGAACACATTGCCGCGATAAGCGGACATGATCGTCCGCCCGAGGCGGCGCGCGCCCTCGTTCTTCGGGGTGGCGCCCAGATGCAGTTTCATTCGCTTCCCTCCGCTTCGATGATCGCAAGCTCGGCATCCATCGCGACCAGCACCGCGATCGCCTCGTGAACCTGTGGCCGCACCGATCCCGCCTCCCGGCGCGTGACCTTTCCGTCCGCGAGCGCGGCGAGGATCAGCGCGGCGATGTCGCCATTTTCCTTCGCCTGTTCGGCGAGCAGCGCGAGCAGGTCGGTCGCCTGGGGCAGCCGTTCGGGCAGCCGCACCAGCGCGAACCCCTGTCGCCGCGCCATCGTGCGCGTGACGATCGGGTGATTGGGCTGGCCGACCGTCACGTCTTCGAGCGTGGCGACCTCATCGATGCGCAGGAAATCGGGGGTGTTCGGGTTGCCGCAATCGCTCATCCGCTGCTGGCGCGCACCGCCGCCCGCAGCCGCGATCGTCGCCGCCGCACCCTCGCCACCGCCGGAACCGCGCACCAGCGTCCGGCTCGCGACCTTCAGCGCCAGCGCTTCCGCCGCGTGGACGATGTCCCGCCCGCTGCTCACGCCGCCGCACCGGTAATGTCGGTCGCGATACCGGGCGACGCGGCTTCGAGACTGACGGTATCGGTCGGACCATGATGACCCGCCTCCGCATCCTTGCGCTGCATGTAGCCCGTGATCGCGGCGGCAATGCGCAGCGTCGGGGAGCTTCCCCGGCGCAGGCGATTGACCAGGCCGGGTTCGCCAGTCGCGTCGCGCCCGAACCGCGCTTCCCCGATGCCGGGGTTGCGCGCCAGAAACGCATCGATCGATGCCAGGAGATCGGTTTCGGAGGGAACATTCATACCCCCTATTTCCTGTTAGATTTAACGATCGTCAAGCGAAAATGTTAGTTACGTCTATCGTTGCGCCGCCACGCTGCTTGTTAGAAAATTATAGCATGGCCGAAACTGACGACGCTCCGCCGATTTATCGCGCCCTGATCGCGCTCAAGCCCGATGAGTTGAAGCTAGGGCCGTGGGCAGAGCGTGCGGGTCTGGCACGCAATTATTTCAATGGGCTTCGCGATCACGGCAATCCCCGCCATGAAGCGTTGGACGCGTTGCTGAAGGTGATCGGGCGATCGCAGACCGATCTCGACCGATTGATGCAACCGGTCGGTTCGGAGGTCACTTTGATCGCCGGGGCTGCGATGCAGGACATGCGCCGCACATTTTACGGGGAGGGCGACTTACCGCCGCTACAGCTTATGGGCACGGCCGTCGGGGGTGAGTATGGCGATCTCGATGAAGACATCGAACTGACCGAGCTGCACCTCGGCGATGTCCTCGGCTATCTCTCCCGACCCACTTCCCTTTCGGCTGACGCCAAGGCTTACGCATTGACCATCGTCGGCGATTCGATGGTGCCGCGTTTCCGCCCCGGCGAAAGGGTCGGAGTCAGCCCCCGCGCTCCCGTGGCGATCGGCGACGATGTCATCGTTCAGCTGCGCGGCCCGGAAGACGACGGGGAGCGGATCAAGATGGTGTTGATCAAAGAACTGGTTCGCCGCACCGCCAACTATGTCGAGCTGCGCCAATACAACCCCGACATGACCTTTCGCGTGGAGGCCAAACGCGTCGCCAGCTTGCACGCGGTCCGCGCGAACTTCTTTTAGGGTTACTTGTCCGCGCTGGCGATCATCGTCGCCGCGCATGTCGCGTTGTCGATCGTGAACGCCGCCTGCCCGATATTCATGCCGCCAAAGCCATTGCGCGCCCGATATTTCATCAACAGCAGATGCGCCCCCTTGTCGTTGACCGGCGTGATCTTCGTCTCTGTGACCTTCAGGCTATCGGGATCGCGCAGCGTGCCTTCCAGCAGGGCGACCGCCTCCCGGCTACTCCCGTCCCACGGGCTCAAACAGTGGAAACCCTGACGCTTTTTCTCGGCGGTCTTCTTATCTTCATCACTCGGGCCGATGTTGGCGGGCGCGATTGAGTTGCCGGATGCGCCAGACGTGCCGTCCGTTCCCGCACATTTGCTGACACCGAACAGGATAACGGCAACGACCGCCAGCACCGCGCAGCCTTGCTTGTTCTGCTTCGCCTTATCGACCGGCTCACGTCCCCGGTTCTGGTTCGGGGCAGCGGCGTCGGTCGCGAGCTGATCGCTTGAACCGTCGAACCGATGTCCGCAAAAGCGACAGACCTTGGCGTCCGCCTTCACCGCTTCGGCACATTCCGGGCACAGCTTTTCGGTCATCATCATCCCTTAGTCGGTCGCAATGTTCCGGCAGGTCGCCGTGGTGTCAACGATCGACATTAGTTAGATATCACTAACATTGTTCTTGACTGTTAGATTTGTCGAACGCATCTTCGCGCGGAAAGGACCGCGCCATGCCCGACCCGACGCTCTCGACTTTGATTGCTCCGAACCGGATCGATCACCCCCTGTTCACCATCGCCCAGCCATGGGAGGCGGACGATGATGCTGCTTTCGCTCATGCTCGCCTCGCTGACACCCTTGCCCGGCCCCTGCACGGTGACCGACGGGGACACCATCCGCTGCGCCCCCGCCCGGGCGGGGCAGAAAGCGGAAAGGATCAGGCTGCTGGGGATCGATGCGCCCGAGCTGCGCGGCCATTGCCGTCGCGGTCGCATCTGCGCCCCGGGGGACCCGATATCGTCCAAGGCGTCGCTGGTGACCGCGATGCGGCGCGGCTCCCTGTCGATCCAGCGGGTCGGCACCGACCGCTACGGGCGCACGCTGGCGATGGTCAGCGCCGGGGGCACCGATCTGTCCTGCTGGCAACTGGCGCGACGACAGGCGATCTACAAGCCGCGCTGGGACGATGGCGGGCGCGTGAAGGCGCGCTGCCCGAACTCGATCTAACACCCTACCCGCTGGTCGACGCGCCAGCGCCACCCCTCGACCAGCTCGACACCGCCCTGTTCTGGTGCGCCGTCGTCATCGTTGCATGGCTCGTGATGGGGCTCGCGGTCGCGCATTTCGGGGGACGGCTGTGATGAGCCGCCACCTAACCCCCCGTGCCGATACCGACATCTGGGGCGGACCCGCGCTGACGATCGATCCGAACGGCGGGCGAGAGATGCCTCCCGGCCCGAGTCGCAATTTCCGGAAAGCGCTCAGACTTCCCACCAGCCGCCCAGAATATGACGAGGTTCGGGGGCGCAGCTTCGCATTCCAATGGTTCGGAATTTTGCTCGAAATAAATATCGGGCGAGTCGTTCGATGACCCCCCGCCTCGCCGATCGCCATGACGTGCGCGACTACCTCGCCGACGCCGCCGTCCATTTGCTGCGCCAGCGCCAGGCGAGCTATCCGGCGCTGATCGCGCGGGATAGGATGACGTCCGATGAGGCGGCGCGCAAATGCGCCCTCGCCAGCGCCGTCGCCGATCAGTGGCGCTGGGTCATCGACCCGGCCCGACCACCGCTGCCCGAGTGGAACGATGCGACAGGGCGTTTCGGCGCGCACGACTGGGACCTGCACGACGAGATGGTCGCCGCCGCGAAACGCGCCCGCGACATCGCCCGCCGCCACCCCGCCGGTCAGCCCGGCGAATGGGAAGCGCGCGAGCTCGCCGACCTCTACGAAGCGCTCGCCTGGTGGCAGCAGCTCCACCGCGGCGATGCGCTGATCATCCACGACGCCGATCTCGAGCGGCGATCAAACGGCCACCCCCACCTTGCCGAGGCAGCATGAGCCCCCCGCCGGAGAATATAATGACACAGACAAGAGACAGCGCCGATGCAGTCGAAGTGACGCAGGCTGATCGTGATGCGGCTGCGGACCTGTACCTTGATTTGGATGGTTTGCCCTACAGCCCTCGCGACCTTGCGCACGCAGACGAGATTCGCCGCGGTAAGAACGATGCCCATGCTTCGGTCCAAGCATTCGCCCGTCACCGCCTCTCTGCTCTATCCGCGACCCCATCCGAAGCGATGGTAGAGCGACTGCGGGAGGCGTTGCGGCCAAGCGCGGCGACGAAAGCGGCGTACATTGGCGAGTTCAGCTTCCTGATCGACATCGAACATGAGGGCGAGGAGACTACCCGCAAGCTAGATGTGCCGTGGACGACGATCAAAGAGATCATGGCCGCAATCCGCATCCGCGCAGCTCTCACAAACGAGGTCAAGCCGTGAGTGTGCGCAGCCTAAAAGCGAAACAGCGCGGTCCTCGATGTTCATACTGCACCGAACGCGCGAAGTGGCGCGGACTTATGTTTCGCCGGTTCGCCTGTAGCGAACATCACGGGCGGCTGGTTGCCGAAGATCAAGAGCAATCCCGACGCGACGCATACCAAACCGGCGCCGCCGCCGCGCGTGCCCGCAAGATCGCCAGCGCACACCCTAACGAATGGCCCGCCGCCGAACTCGCCGATCTGTACGAGGCGCTTGCGTGGTGGCAGCACCCGATTCGCAGCGTCGCTCGCATCATCCGCGCCGCCGACCTCGAACGCCTGCCCCACCCCCGGATCGCGCAGCGCGCCGCGTGATGCTCGACATCTTCGCCCTCGCGCGTGCCATTGCCATCGACATGGCGAACGAAGATGCTGCCGCCGAATCGGCCAGAGGAGAAGATCATGCTCGCGCCAACGGCACGCCCGCGCCTTCGCGCCGCCATCTACGCGCGGTTCAGCTCGGAACTGCAGAACGTCCGCAGCGCCGAGGACCAGGTCCGGGTCTGCAGGGAATACGCTGACCGCGAAGGGTGGGAGGTCGTCGACACCTTCTCCGACCTCGCGATCTCCGGCACCAACAACAATCGCCCCGGGCTGAACGCGCTGCTGGCGGGGGCGGAGGCGCGATCGTTCGACATCGTGATCGCCGAGGCGCTCGATCGCGTCGCGCGCGACCTCGCCGACACCGCGACGATCTTCAAGCGCCTCGAATTCGCCGAGGTGCAGCTGTTCACTGTGTCCGAACAGCGCGTCAACCTGATGCACATCGGGTTCGCGGGCACGATGAACTCGCTGTTCGTGAAGGAACTCGGCAACAAGATCCGACGTGGTCAGCGCGGCGTCGTCGCCCGCGGCCGGGTGCCGGGCGGGCTCTGTTACGGCTACGAACCCGCGCCGCTGCTGCTGCCCGACGGCACGATCGAGCGCGGCCACCGCCGCATCGTCTCCGCCCAGGCCGACGTCATCCGCCGCATCTTCGCCGATTATGCTGACGATCGCAGCCCGAAATCGATCGCGCAGGCGCTGAACGCCGAGGGCACCCCGGCACCACGCGGGGGCGAATGGAACGCCAGCACGATCACCGGCTCGGCCGGGCGCGCCAACGGCATCCTCCACAACCCCGCCTACGCCGGCCGGATCGTCTACAACCGCGTCCGCATGGTCCGCGATCCGGCCAGCCGACGCCGCGTCTCTCGCATCAACGACGCCGCCGATCGCGCCGAGACCATCGCGGAGGATCTGCGCATCGTCGACGAAACGCTGTGGCAGGCGGTCCAGGAGCGCCGCCAGACGCGCGCGCACCTGCCCTTCCACCGGCAGACCAGGGCGAAGCACGTCCTGTCCGGCCTCGTGCGTTGTGGCGCCTGCGGCGGGGCATACACGATCGTGACCAAGGATCGCTGGGGATGCCGCCGCCACCGCGAATCGGGGACGTGCGACAACGTGCGCCGGATCGGGACTAAATCGCTCGAGGATCGCGCGCTCGCCGCGCTGCAACAGACGCTGCTCGCGCCCGAGGTCGTTGCCGCCGTCGTCAAAAGCTACCACGAGCAACGTGCCCGCCAGCGCAAGGCGATGGCGAGCGGCCTGGACAACGCCCGTGGCCGCGTCGAGGAATTGAGGGGAGAGATCACCCGGCTGGTCGACGCGCTGGCCAGCGGCGCCGCGTATCCCGAGATCAAGATGGCAATCGATGCCCGTCGCGAAGCTCTGGCCAGCGCGGAGGCGCAGCTCGCCGAACACGAAGCGCTCGGCCCGATCATCCTCCATCCGCAGATCGTCGACGCCTACCGCCGCCGCATCGCCCAGATCGGCGACGCTATGGCCAAGGGAGAACAGGCCAGCAAGTTCCTACCGACGATCCGCGCGCTGATCGAATCGATCGCCGTGACCGACGATCCCGCCGCGCCCGACCGCGCCCGCGTCGACATCACGGGCAGCCTTGCCGCCGTCCTCAATCTCGCGAGCGGTGCCACCTCTCCGTCCATGCGGACTGTCGAAGTGGTAGCGGAGGAGGGACTTGAACCCCCGACCCCAGGATTATGATTCCCGTGCTCTAACCAGCTGAGCTACTCCGCCCTAAGGCACGTTCTCACTCGCGAGGCGCGGGCTATAGGTTTGCCCCTGCGGGCGGTCAAGCGAACATATGCCGTGATAACGGTTCCCACGGCCCGCCGCGATACCACCAGGTCGCGATCCCCGCGATCTCAACCTCGCGCGGTGTGAAATCCCGACACAATGCCCCCAGCAGGACTTTGGCGATCCCCGGTGCGACCTTGTTCTGAATCGTGACGTGCGGACGCCACCCGCCCGCATCCTGCGGCGTCAGCAATCCAGAAAACGCCTCCGCCAGACCGCGTCTGATCGTGAGCAGTTCCGGCGATTCGATTCGATACGCCACGCCGCGCCCCAGCGACATCAGTCCGGTTACACGCGCCCGCGGTGCCCGCACGCCCCGCGTCTCGCCCGTGAGTCGATGTTTCAGCTCATCGACGCTGCTGGGTGGCAAATGATGGAACAGCGTCAGGTGCGCGTCTAGAACGTTGCGATCGGGCGGAAAATGCTCCCTGCGCATCGCATCGAAAAATCCCTGATCGCGTCGCCTGAACAACGCAGTGACGATAACAGGCGCTGGGATATGGGGCGGAGCGGGCGGCGAACTGACGTCGGTCAAATTTCGACCTGGCTGCCCAGTTCGACGACGCGATTCGTCGGCAGGCGGAAAAACTCCATCGCGCTTTCGGCGTTGCGCAGCATCCATGCGAACAGCTTTTCACGCCAGATCATCATGCCTGGCCGATCCGACGCCAACAATGTCTGCCGCGACAGGAAGAAGCTGGTGTCCATCATCTTGAATTCGGGACCGCAGCCCTGAACCAGCTTGAGCGCGGCCGGCACATCGACCTCTTCCATAAAGCCATAGCGCAGGATCACGCGATAAAAGCCTTCGCCCATTTCGTCGTGCTTGGCGCGCTGATCCTCGGGCCAATAAGGCTGATCCGCGATCTTGACCGTCAGCAGGATCACACGCTCGTGCAGAACCTTGTTGTGCTTCAAATTGTGCAGCAACGCATGGGGTACACCCTCCGCGCTAGACGTCATGAACACAGCGGTGCCGGATACGCGACTCGCGGAATTGGCGGCGGAAGAGATGAACACCTTCATCGGCATCGCCGCCTCGCGCAGCCGGTCGATCATCAGCTTCCGGCCTTTCGACCAGGTCGTCAGCATCGTGAAGATGACGAAACCGACCAGCAGCGGAAACCAGCCGCCATCGGGCACCTTGGTCAGATTGGCCGACAGATAGGCACCATCGACGATGAAAAAGACCGCGAGCAGCGGGAAGGCCGCGTATCTCGGCCAGTTCCACAATTTGGTCAGTGCGACGCCGAGCAGGCACGTGTCGATGGTCATCGCGCCCGTGACCGCGATGCCGTAAGCACTCGTCAGGTTCGACGATGTTCGGAAGAAGAGGACGAGCAGGATGACCATCGTCATCAGCAACCAGTTGACGAGTGGAATATAGATCTGCCCTGCGGTCGAGGCGCTGGTGTGTTCGATCCGAAGCCGCGGCATGAAGCCGAGCTGGATTGCCTGCTGCGTCACCGAGAACGCACCTGAAATGACCGCTTGTGACGCGATGATCGCCGCGAGCGTCGCCAGGATGACAAGCGGCAACTGAAGGCTGGCGGGCGCGAGATTATAGAAGGGGCTGACGAGCGCGACCGTGCCGTCGCGGAACAGCAGCGCGCCCTGCCCCATGTAATTCATCATGAGCGCGGGCAGGACGAAGAAAAGCCAGCTCACGCCGATCGGCTTCCGCCCGAAATGCCCCATATCGGCATAAAGCGCCTCGGCACCCGTCACCGCAAGTACGACCGATCCCAGTGCCAGAAACGCGCGCATCGGGTCGATCAGGAAGAAATTGATCGCATGATGCGGCGACAGCGCCCACAGGACTTCAGGCGTCTCGACGATGCTGATGACGCCGAGGACGGAGATCGTCGCGAAATAGACGAGCATGATCGGCCCGAAAAACAGCCCGACCCGCGCCGTCCCGCTCCGCTGGATCGAAAACAGGAAAACCAGAATGCCGACTGCGATCGGCACGACCAATCCGCCGAATGCAGGCGCAGCGACCGCGAGCCCTT
>JAPKCG010000094.1 GCA_028823055.1 Sphingomonas bacterium | reverse complement strand
GGCAAGAAGACCGTCGACGACATGGTCCGCGTCGCCGACCTGACGCGGCGTGGTTTCGTCAATGGCGACATCTCGACCGTGATGAGCCCACGGACGGTCATCACCTGGGCGCAGAATGCGCTGATCTTCGGCGATGTCGGCTTCGCGTTCCGTCTGTCGTTCCTCAACAAATGCGATGAGAATGAACGCTCTCTCGTCGCGGAATATTACCAGCGCGTGTTCGGCAAGGACTTGCCCGAAAGCGTGGTGGGCAAGGCATAAGTTCGTTGGCGAACGAAACCCCTCTCGACCGGTTCAAATCGGTGCTCGCGGGCACCTCGCGCGCGCTGTCGGGCGAGGCGGAGGTGGAGCTTGCCTATACCGCCGATGCGCCGACGCAATCGGGGCGGCATATCAAGGTGCCGATGCCCGCGCGCAACCTGCCCGCCGAACAGGTCGCCGAAGTGCGCGGGTTCGCCGATGGCTTCGCCCTGCGGCTGCGCCATCACGACATCGCGCTGCACGGTAAGGCTGCCCCGACCGAAGCGGTCGCGCGCGCGGTGTTCGACGCGGTCGAGACCGCGCGGGTCGAGGCGCTGGGCAGTCGCGGCTATCAGGGGATAACGGACAATCTGGCGCAGGCGCTCGACGTCCGGCTGCGTTCCGACCCGATCACACGGGCGCGGACCCGCGAGGAAGTGCCGCTGTCGACCGCGCTCGCGCTGATGGTGCGCGAACAGTTGACCGGGATCGAGGCACCCGCCGCCGCGCAGCCGGGGCTGGCGCTGGTCCGCGAATGGGTCGAGGATCGTGCGGATCTGGGCGCGCTCGCGCTGGCGCTCGACGATCAGCGCGCGTTCCAGTCGTTGACGATGAAGATGCTCGAAGAGCTCGACCTCGTCGAAAGTAATCAGCCGCCCGAGGATAGCGATGAGGGCGGGTCGGAGGACGAAGGCAACGACGAGCAGGAAACCGAAGAAGGCGACGACAGCGACGACGAGCAGGGCGGCGAGGGGCAGGGCGAGGTCGAGGCGCGCGGCGAACAGGGCGAAACCGACGATCAGGACGGCGACGGCGAGGAAATCAGCGACGATTCGTTCGACGATGCCGATGGCGAACCCGGTGACGAGGGGGAGGAGGGGATGCAGCCCGTCCGCCCCAACCGCCCGTTTTCCGACATGTCGAACCAGTTCGATTACAAGGCGTGGACGACCAAGTTCGACGAAGTGATCGCGGCGACCGAATTGTGCGATGCCGAGGAACTGGCGCGGCTGCGCGGCTATCTCGACCAGCAGCTCGTCCATCTGCAGGCGGTGGTATCGAAACTCGCCAACCGGCTCCAGCGGCGGTTGATGGCGCAGCAATCGCGGTCGTGGGATTTCGATCAGGACGAGGGCATGCTCGACGCCGCCCGGCTGGCGCGCGTCGTCGTCAATCCGACGCAGTCGCTGTCGTACAAGATCGAGCGTGAGACCGAGTTCAAGGACACGATCGTCACGCTGCTGATCGACAATTCGGGGTCGATGCGCGGCCGTCCGATCTCGATCGCCGCGATCAGCGCGGATATCCTGGCGCGCACGCTTGAACGCTGCGGGGTGAAGACCGAAATACTCGGCTTCACGACGCGCGCGTGGAAGGGCGGGCAGGCGCGTGAAGCATGGCTCGGCGCGGGCCGCCCGCCGCAGCCGGGGCGGCTCAACGACATCCGTCACATCGTCTACAAGAAGGCGGACGAGCCGTGGCGGCGCGCGCGCAACAATCTCGGGCTGATGATGCGCGAGGGGCTGCTCAAGGAGAATATCGATGGCGAGGCATTGCTCTGGGCACATGCGCGCCTGATCGCGCGGCCCGAGGAACGCCGCATCCTGATGGTCATCAGCGACGGCGCGCCGGTCGACGATTCGACGCTCTCGGTCAATTCGGGCAGCTATCTCGAGCGGCATCTGCGCCAGGTGATCGCGTGGATCGAAACGAAATCGCCCGTCGAACTCGTCGCGATCGGCATCGGCCACGACGTCACGCGCTATTATCAACGCGCGGTGACGATCATGGACGCCGACCAGCTCGGCGGCACGATCATCGAGCAGTTGGCGGCGCTGTTCGACACCGAATAACGCGCGAATGTTCACAAAAGGTCGCACTCATGACGGGTGTTGCGTGCGGGCGGCGGAGCAAAGTTCACATAAGTTCACGACCGTGAGCGTGTAGCGACGCAACCGCGATCATCCGATGGGCCGCACGTGGCAGAGCGAGGCCGGTCAAAGATTTCAAAGAGCCGACACGGCTATGCCGGTGATTGCGCGTGTAGGACAGCGTGTCGTGTTTCGCCCAAAGTCGGTCGTTCAGTCTGTACGCGCACGATCCTGAGACCTGCCGTTCGAGCCATCATTAGATTCCCGTTTTTCCATGTCCGGCAGGCAATTTCGGGAAAACCCAATCGGGAACAGATTTTGGGAAAGCGGCAAGTTTGGCGACGATGAAACCACTGTCGCACCACGCCTTTCCCGCTGTACCTTCCCAATCGGGAAGAGTGTCGCATTCCCAATCAGTGCTGGAGTGTGGTGAGAATGATCGTAATCGCTGGGAGTCGCCGTTGCGGGACGACATATCCTTCGAGTTGGACCTGATAGGCCTTGCGTCGACCGCATAGCCGTGTCAGCTTTGCGAGCGATGGTCATCCTCGATGCGATCGGTTTGCTCGCAAGCCTTCTCACAGCAGCAGCGGTTTTGCTCATTGCGCAGGAGCTTGCACGGGGCCGTTTGCAACGGCGGCTACAGATGACGCTAAAAGCTCTGGAACGACATAAGGAGTTCAACCCAGAGTTGGAGCGCGTCAAGGCCGTGTCACGCGCGGGCGAGCTTCGGGTGGGCGCCACGTCTGAAGACGAACTGTTCGTCGCATTCAGCTATCTGAACGGTGTTGAGCTATTGTGTCTTGGCATACACAAGGGCTTCTATGATGAAGCCGTAGCATATGAGTATGTCGCGGGCTCCCTGATCCAAAACTTCCGGATCTTTCAGCCGCTCATCGGCGACCTTCGTGAACGCAGCAGCAACCCCCGTGTTTATCTTCAGTTAGAGGCCGTCGCGCGGCGCTGGGAAGAACGACGCCGTCGGGAAATGCTATGACCGTCCTAGAGCAGATCAATGCCGCGGTAACGCGCGTTTGTCAGAATAGCCGACAAGATCCGCTCGTCACCGATCGCGTTATGCGTTCGGTTCTGTCAGACCTCATAGACGCCATCACGGCGGAAAACAGCCATCGTGCGGTGCCGCTCACCGATGCAGAGATTTCTCCGATCGCACGACCGTTGATCTCCGACGTGAATATCAATCGATTGATCAGTGTCGTCCGAATTAATGTCGAAACGGACCAGCGCCAGGCAACCCGGCTGACGCGGATGCAGGTCGGCTGGGGCAATTTCTGGTTCGCGATCCTGACCAACGTGATAGGTGCTGTACTTTATTCGGCCTTGTTGTTGGCCCTCTATCCGATCGTCAAGGACGAGGTGCAAAGCTTCGCGCGCGGTCTCGTCGCCGAAGAGCGTATTGCGACCGACCGCGGTAGCGAGAATCCTGCCGCCATCGCGAAGCCGCCCGAGCGTGCCCGGATTAATGCCTCAGCAGATAGGGGAGCAGATCGGTAAAGTTGCAGGAGCGTAAGCGACTGCGTCAAAGCGAACGTTGTCCGTTTTCTACTTTATAACGGACATTCCCGTCACCCGATCCTTTTCGGGAACGGCAGCTATCGGCAGCCGCCTCCTGAAAGCTGCCTGTCCGTTCCCCACCAAACTCGGACGTTCGACACAGGCGTTAATGCCCGATACGCCTTACCCATGCCCACTGCGCCCATGATCAATCCCTCAACGCTGGTCGGCCCCGTCAAACGGTCGATCACGATCGCGGGGCATCAGACGTCGATCAGTCTCGAACCCGTATTCTGGGCCGCGCTCGAATCGGCGGCGGTGGCGCATGGGTTGCCGCTCAGTGCGCTGGTGGCGGAGATCGATGCGGTGCGGATTGTGGGGGAGGTGCCGCCCAATCTGGCGAGTGCGATCCGGACGTGGCTGTTCGCGCGACAAAATCGCGGCGATGGTGAGAATTATTCTCAATAGCGTTGACTCTGCGAATAACTCGCAATAGCGAGAACCTCAGCAAAGGGGTTTTCGACACATGACCGTTTCTACCGTTCCGTTTCTCGCGCTGTCCGCCGTCGGTGCATTCGCGACCGCGCCCGCCTGGGCCGCCGACGAACCGCGCGCCGCGCCGCCGATGAGCGGTGCCGATGGCAGCGATGTCGACGACGCGCAGCGCAGCGACATTCTGGTCAACGGCGTGCGCGACAAGCGGGCGGATGTTGCCAAGGCGGTAGCGCCGCTCGTCAATACGCCGCGCTCGGTCGTTGTCCTGCCCAAGGAAGTGATCGACCAGACCGGGTCGACGACGCTGGAGGATGCGCTGCGCACCGTGCCGGGCATCACCTTCGGCGCGGCGGAGGGCGGCAATCCGATCGGGGACCGCCCGTTTATCCGCGGGTTCGACAGCCAGGGCAGCATCTATGTCGATGGCGTCCGCGACCTCGCCTCGCAAACGCGCGAAGTGTTCGCGACCGATTCGATCCAGATCGTGCGCGGGTCCGATTCGACGCTCGGCGGGCGCGGCAGCGCGGGCGGGTCGCTCAACATCGTGACCAAGAAGCCCGAACTCGACAATTTCGGGTCGGTGCAGGCCAGTTTCGGCAATGCTGATTACAAGCGTGTCGTCGCCGATGTGAACCTGCAACTATCCGACATGGCGGCGTTTCGTGTCGAGGGCCTGTGGCATGATCAGGATATCGCCGGGCGCGATGCGCTGTATTCGCGGCGCTGGGGTGTAGCGCCGTCGGTCACGATCGGGCTGGGCACGCCGACGCGGCTGACCGCGAGCTATTATTATCTCGAAAGCCATGCGCTGCCCGATAGCGGGATTCCGTATCTCTATACGCTCGGCAATGCGCCGGGGACGGGCGAGGTCCATACCGGTCCCGCGATCGGGACGGTGACGACGGCGGGCGGCCAGACGGGGTTCGTCGACCGGTCGAACTTCTATGGCCTCGCCTCCCGCGATTTCCGCGATGCGACGACCAATCAGGCGCAATTGCGCGTCGAACATGATTTCGGCGGCCTGACGCTGCGCAATACCGCGCGCTATACGCATAACGACCAGTCCTATATCTTCACGCTGCCCGACGACAGCCAGGGCAACGTCTATGGCACGACCGCGACGAATAGCGGCGGCGCGCTGACGAGCGGCGGCTATGTCTGGCGGCGCGCGAATACGCGCTATGGGTATAGCGAGAGTCTGATCGACCAGACCGACCTGTTCGGGACGTTTTCGACCGGTAGCATCGACCATTCGATCGCGGTCGGGACCGAGTTCGCCTGGGAAAAGTCGCGGCGCGGCACGCTCAACGTGTCGAGCGGCTTCGGCAACAGCCCGCGCTGTACGACGGCGACGCTGGCGCGCTATAACTGTACCAGCCTGTTCACGCCCAACCCGGCCGATCCGTGGGTCAATTACGCGAGCGATACGTCGAGTGTCGTGGCACCGATCGTCAGGAATCCCGGCTTTGCCGAAATCCAGAACGATGCGCGGACACAGTCGGTGTACGGGTTCGATTCGATCACGCTGACGCCGCGACTGATCCTCAATCTGGGACTGCGCTTCGACCGGTTCACCTCGATCGCGCAAGCAGGGGTGGCGACGGCCGATACGCCGCGGACGCGGATCGAGCGGACCGACAATCTGGTCAACTGGCAGGCGGGGCTGGTCTTCAAACCGACGCCCGAGACGAGCGTCTACGCCAGCTATGCCACCGCCGCGACGCCGCCCAACGCGCTGCTCGGTGAGGGGCGGGAGGATAACAACACGATCATCGGCGGCCGCGATCCCGCGACGCTGACGGTCGATTCGCTCAAGGTACAGAAGACGCGGTCCTATGAGGTGGGCGCGAAGGCGTCGCTGTTCGGCGAACGGCTGTCGCTCGGCCTCGCCGGGTTCCAGACCGATATTCGCAATGCGCGGGTGATCGATGCCAATCAGAACGTGTCGTTCATCGGTGAAAACCGCATCCGCGGCGTCGAGTTCAGCGTCAATGGTCAGATACTGCCCGGCTGGACGGTGTTCGGCGGCTACACCTTCCTCGATGCGGAGATCGTCGATGGTGGCTTTTCGACGCTGACCGCGCCTGCGGTGGCGGGGCAGGCGGCGCAGCGCGTCGCGGTCGTGTCGGTCAACACAGGCAAGCGCGTGCCGCAGACCGCGCGTAACGCGATCAGCATTTCGACCAATCTGGCGGTGACTCCGCGGCTGCAGGTCGGCGGCGGTGCCTATTATCTGTCGCGGCAATATGGCGGCTATGCCGATGATCGCAGCGCGGTGCAGAACAGCGCGGGCGTGGTCACGGTCGTCCCTGCGACCAAGACGCTGTATCGCGAAATTCCGGGCTATTGGCGGTTCGATGCGCGCGCCAGCTATGCGCTGAACGATCATGTCGACATCAGCGTCAACGCGCAGAATTTGACCGACAAGACCTATTTCACGCAGACTTATACCAGCCATTACGCCTCGATCGCGGCGGGGCGGACGGTGTTCGGTACGGTGGGACTGAGGTTTTAATGAGTGAAACGCTGACGACTCGCGATCTCGATGCGGACGCGGTGGCGCGCAGGCTCGCCGAGGATCGCGACGGCTTTCTCGAAGAAGCCGCGGGTGACGGCGTCGCGGCGGCGCAGGCGATGTGGGGGCAGGTGCTGCTCGATCGCGGCGATGCCGAGGCGGGGTTCGACTGGTTCGTGAAGGCGGCGGCGCAGGATCATCCGATGGCGCTCAATATGGTCGGGCGCTGTTACGATCTGGGCTGGGGCACCACGGTCGACAAGGTGCGGGCCGCCGAATGTTTTCGTGTTGCGGCAACACGGGATCTTGTCTGGGCGATGTATAATTATGCGACATCGCTCGCGCTGGGTGAGGGGGTTGCGGAGGACAGGGCGGAGGCGCTTCAATGGCTCGAACGCGCGGCGGCATCGGGTGACGGCCTTGCCGCGGCGAAGGCGGCGAACTTCATCGGCAGCTTTGCCGAGGATGGCTGGGCCGGACCGCGCGATATGACGCGCGCTGCCCGATATTATGCGCGCGCGGCGGCGGGCGGGGATTTTCGCGGCTGTTTCAACCATGCGCGGATCCTCGCGGCGGCTGGCGATGTGACGGGCGCGCTGCCGTGGCTGAAACAGGCGGCTGCGCTTGGCCATGCCCGGTTCGTGGCTCAGGTCGAGGCGTATCTCGATGCCAGCAGCGACGCGGCGTTCAGGACACGGGGTCTGGCGGCGGCGCGGGAAGGCGCGCGATGCTGATCGCGATACCCGATATACTGGACGCGGGTGGCGTCGCGCGTCTGAGAGCGAAGATCGACGCGGCGGAGTGGATCGACGGCAATGCGACGTCGGGTACACAGTCCGCGCTCGCCAAGCGCAACGAACAATTGCCCGAGGATAGCGACGCGGCGCGGCAGGGCGGGGCGATCGTTCTAGACGCGCTCGCCGCATCGCCGCGCTTCGTCGCGTCGGCCCTGCCGCTCAAGGTGTTCCCCCCGCTGTTCAACCGTTATGCCGGCGGGCAGGCGTTCGGCGCGCATGTCGACAATGCGGTGCGCATCCGTCGGGGAAGTGATTTCCGCATTCGCAGCGACTTGTCGGCGACGCTCTTTCTCGACGATCCCGACAGCTATGACGGTGGTGAGCTGCTCATCGAAACGCCGTTCGGCGAACAGCGCGCCAAACTGCCTGCCGGGCATATGGTCGTCTATCCCGCATCGAGCGTCCATCGCGTGACGCCGGTGACGCGCGGCGTGCGGACGGCGTCGTTCTTCTGGATTCAATCGATGGTGCGCGACGATGCGGCGCGGACGCTGTTGTTCGAGCTCGACCAGGGTGTCCAGGCGGTCGCGGGCGCGATGGGACCGGATCATCCCGAAACGGTACGTTTGACGGGCGTCTATCATAATCTGTTGCGCCGCTGGGCGGAGACATGACAGGTTACGACGGATGCCGCGTTTCCTGTTTTACGTTCTAAGCCTCGCCGCCGTCCCCGCCGTCGCGCAAACCGTCGATATGTTTGCGGGAATGCCCGGCGTCACCATCGCCGATTACGATGTCGCGGGCGACGACGCGGCGGCGATCCGCGCGCAGATCGAGGCGAAGGGGCCGGTCGATCCCAATGACCCGGCCCGCTCGTTCGGCGGCGCGACGACGTTCGCGATCCGCTGGCGCTGGCCGATCGATCGTGCGGGGCGGTGCGATCTGACGGCGGCGCGCGTTACCTTTGCCGCGACGGTGACGCTGCCCCGGTTGACGGGCGATGTTCCCGATACGCTGCGCAACGATTGGGATCGGTATCGCGCGGCACTTGAGCGGCACGAGGCGGAGCATGTCCGCTATGCCTATGACCGTCGCGGCGACATTGCGCGCGCGATCCGGCGCGCACGGTGTGCGACCGCCGATGCGGCGGCGACGCGGGTGCTGGCCGACATCGTCGCACACGAACGTGCGATCGACCGGACGACGCGACACGGCGCCTCGGACGATATCGTCTTTCCGTAAAGTTGCGATTGACTTGCAATAGCGAGTGGGGCAGGTGGCGATCATGACAACTCTAAAGCTGCGCCGCGCCTGGTTTCAGGTTCACAAATGGATCGGCCTGATCCTCGCGATCCTGATCATCCCGCTGTCGTTATCGGGCGCGGCGCTGGTCTGGGACGAGGCGCTCGACCGGGTCGTCAATCCCGATCGGTACGCGGTCAGCGGGTCGGCAACCATCGCGCCCGACCGTTACGTCGCGGCGGCGCGGTCGTCGCTGAAGGCGGGCGATCACGTCGCGACGCTGACGCTGCCCGATGGCGACGGCCCGGTCGTTCTGGTCGCGAACCGTGCGGCGAAGGAACAGCGCCCCGGCCCGCCGCCCCGCACGATCGTCTATCTCGACCCGCCGACCGCGAAGATATTGGCGGTGACGGACGGCAGCGGCGGGATCGTGCGGTTTCTCCACATATTGCATGGCAGCCTGCAGGTGCCCGGGGTCGGGCGCAGTATCGTCGGATGGATCGGCGTATTCATGATGCTGTCCACCTTTACCGGCCTGTGGCTGTGGTGGCCGACGATGGGCGGTATCAAGCGCGCCTTTCGGTGGAAGCGTCATCCCAATCTCGATACCAACCTGCACCAGACGTTCGGGTTCTGGATCGCATTGCCGCTGTTCGTGCTGTCGTTGACGGGGGCGTGGATCAGCTTCCCCGGCTTTTTCGGCGCATTGAGCGGTGAGGCACCGCGCGGCGAACGCGGCCCCCGGTCGCGACCATTGCCACTCGAACGGCCCGCCCAGTCGATCGCTTCGGTCGTCGACCGCGCCCAGGCGACCGCACCGGGCAAGGTCGAGCGGATCGGCTGGCCGACGACGAAAAGCCCCGACTGGACGATCGCGCTGACCGGCGACACGCCGCGCAATATCAAGGTCGCCGACGATACCGGCCTCGCCAGCGCCGCGCCCGAACGCGAGGCCGAGGGGCTGGGGCGGCTGATGCGGCGTATCCATGACGGCAACGGCATGGGGCCGGTGTGGCAGACGATCATCTTCGTCGGCGGCATTCTGCCCGCACTGCTCGCGGTCACCGGCATCATCATGTGGTGGCGGGCACGGGGCTGGCGCGCGCAGGTCAAGGATCGGCAGCGCAAGAAGGCCGCCTGATCGATGCCGGCC